>JAGACC010000011.1 GCA_017614295.1 Treponema sp. | reverse complement strand
CCTGCTTCTGCACAAAAGAACGGAATGCCGCTAAAATTGCCGATTGTTTAACTTTATAAAAATAATTGGCGTTTTGAGTTGTCGCATTCCGTTTTTTTATTTATATTATAAGTATAAGATATAATATTTGCGCAGCCTACTGATGCCGCGCCCTTTTGGAGTTTTTATGAATGAATATATGAATACACTTGTTCCAACCGTAATTGAGCGCAGCGGAAACGGAGAACGCGCCTACGACTTGTATTCAAGGCTGTTGAAGGACCGCATCATTTTTGTTGACGGAGAAATCCGTGACGAAACAGCAGACCTTATTGTTGCCCAGTTACTCTATTTGGAAAGCGAAAACCCCGATAAAGATATAAATATGTATATAAACAGCCCGGGCGGAAGCGTAACAGCTGGTCTTGCCATCTACGACACCATGCAGTACGTTAAGTGCGACGTTCAGACAATCTGCATGGGTCAGGCAGCAAGCATGGGAGCCATTCTTTTGGCAGGAGGAACTATAGGAAAGCGCTATGCCCTCCCCTCCAGCCGCGTAATGATTCACCAGCCATGGGGTGGAGCCCAGGGTCAGGAAAGCGATATTGCAATTCAGGCCAAGGAAATTGTCCGCCTTAAAAAGCTTAGCATAAAGTATTTTGCAGAGCAGACAGGCAAATCCGAAGAAGACGTTGCAAAAGACATGGAGCGTGACTTTTACATGTCTGCGGAAGAAGCAAAGAACTATGGGATTATTGACCATATCATGATCAGTGCCAAGAAAGGAGCAAAGAAATAATGCGCGGTTTTGGAAAGAATGAACAGCAGTACTGTGCTTTTTGCGGAAGACCGGCAGACGCCAACCGCCGCGTTGTAAAAGCACCAAATGATGACATTTACATCTGCGAAAACTGTGTGGCCGCATGCCAGACGGTGCTGAATGACGAACGACATTCCATCCGCCCAATAGACATGGAGGATGTTCCGTCTCCAAAGGAATTCAAAGAATACTTGGACCAGTACGTAATAGGACAGGACCAGGCAAAGAAGGTTCTTTCCGTTGCAGTATACAACCACTACAAGCAGCTTTCTATCCCAAAGGAAAAGCAGCTGGAAACAGACGTAAGGATAGAAAAGTCCAACATTCTTCTTCTTGGCCCAACAGGAAGCGGAAAAACCCTTCTTGCAAAGACTTTGGCACAGAAGCTTAAGGTTCCTTTTGCAATTGCGGACGCTACCACCCTTACGGAAGCAGGTTATGTAGGCGAAGACGTAGAAAACGTACTTCTTAAGCTGATTAACGCTGCTGATGGGGACGTAAGCGCTGCAGAAAGAGGCATTATCTTTATAGACGAAATTGACAAGATTAGCCGCAAGAGCGAGAACACTTCTATTACGCGCGACGTTTCCGGTGAAGGCGTACAGCAGGCACTTCTTAAGATTCTTGAAGGAACCCATGCATCTGTTCCACCGCAGGGCGGAAGAAAGCATCCTAACCAGGAGATGATAGACATAGACACCACCAACATCCTCTTTATCTGCGGAGGAGCATTCGTTGGTCTTGACAAGATAATAGAAGAACGCATGGCATCTTCTTCCATTGGATTTGGAGCAGAGGGAACCCACCGCACGGAAGAAGAGCGTATGGAGCTTTTGAACCAGGTAACAAGCGACGACCTTGTAAAATTTGGTATCATACCGGAATTGATTGGCCGCCTCCCAATGACCTGTGCACTCAAAGAGCTTAACCGCAACGACCTTAAGCGCATACTCACAGAGCCAAAGAACGCTATCACAAAGCAGTTCCAGGCAAGTTTTGCAATAGACGACGTAGAGCTTACATTCAGCGAGGAAGCAATAGACGAGATTGCAACCATAGCAATAAAGAGCAAGACTGGTGCTCGCGGACTTAGGGCAATCGTAGAAAAGGTTCTTCTTGACATAATGTTTGAAGTTCCAAGCGTTAAGGGTAAGAAGAGACTGGAGATTACACCGGATATTGTTAACCAGAAATACATTCCGGAAGCACAGACACTTCTGATTGACCAAAAGACAGCCTAAGGCTAAACAAAAGACCTGTATCCAAAGCGGTGCAGGTCTTTTTTATTGCGGAAAAATATTTGCGGGAAAAATATTTTTAGAAAAACTATTTACATAAAAAAACTAGCAGAGGCTTTTTAAAACGTTGACGGTTTCCTGAGCAGTACGTTCCCAGGAGACTCGGCGGGTCCATTCAATTCCGTCTGCAACAAGCTTCTTTCTTAGATCGGAATCCGTAAGAATACGCTCTATGGCACAAGACATTTCTTCTATATTATTGCTGTCAAAGTAAAGGGCATTGCCACCAGTAACTTCCGGAAGGGCACCGTAGTTTGCACAAGCAACCGGCAGACCTGTAGCCATAGCCTCCATTACGGAAAGCCCTACCCCCTCGTTAACAGACGGAAAGACACATGCCTCCGCATTGCGGTAAAGCTCCGGGAAGTTTTCGTGAGGAAAATATCCTGTTATGAATATGTCGCTTGCAAAACCGGACTCAAGTGCTGAACGGTGAACCTTTTCCCCGTATTCAGACTCTTCGCTTCCTGCAATAACAAGCCTGATCGGAGACTTAGACTTTTCCTTGTATACAGAAAATGCCTTTATAAGTTCCACGTGCTTTTTTTCGTCATTCTGCATTCTGCTTGCATAGATTATGTAGGGCTTTTTTATTGCAAAGGGTTTTATGTCTATTATACCGGCATCGCCTTCAACCGCCGCTTTTGGGAAGAAAAGTCCGTGGTCTATGCCGTTATGGATTATTTCTATTCTGTTTGCCTTTACACCAGCCTTTTCCAAATCTTTTTTTATGAATTTGCTGGCCGCTATTATGCAGTTGGCTCTGGAAAGACCCTTGCGCACTTTGCTTGAATACCAACGGTCACCCTTGCGTTCAAAGAGGCTGCTCATTATGTCGTTTACTACGGCAACACCTGGAACTTTAAAAGAAGATGGAATCATGCGGGAACCGGCTGTATACAATACGGCGGAATATCCTCTCTTTCTTGCGAATGAATTTGCCCTGAATGAATGCCAGAACCTTTCTGCGGCAAGGCTGTCGGGAACATTAGCGCTAAAAAAGGGGCATGACTTTTTGTCCGTATATGTATAGCGGTCTATTTCCGCCCCGAAAAGCTCATATTCAACGCCATCACAGTCAGGTAGAAAGGGCATAAGGGAAAAGAGATAGGATCCCAAACCGGAGCGGCCGTGATCCAAGCCGAATGTATCGATTCCAAATTTCATGGGTAGAGTATATCAAAAAAATCTATAATATGCTATAGTCTTTTTATGGACAAGCAATTTTCTGACTTTGGTATTGGTGAAGATATAATTCAAAGGCTTAGCGCGGCGGGAATAAGTTCTCCGACTGCGGTTCAGCAAAAAATAATGCCCCTTGTTGCAGAGGGTAAAAACCTTATGTTCCAGAGCGAGACAGGAACGGGAAAGACTTTTGCCTATCTGCTCCCACTTTTGCAGAGGCTTTGCAACGATAAGAAAAATTCAAATTCTGTTCGCATACTTATAGCATCCCCCACTTACGAGCTTGCATCACAGATAAAGGCTCAGGCAAGGGTTGTTAGCGACATAAAGTGTGCTCTTTGCATAGGAGGGGCACCAATTTCGCGGCAGGTTGAACTTCTTAAGGAAAAACCCCAGATTGTAATAGGAGGCCCCGCAAGGCTTCTTGAACTTATCCACCTAAAAAAGCTAAAGGCAGATGCGGTTGAAACACTTGTTCTTGACGAAGCGGACAGACTTTTAAGCCCGGAACTTAGGAACGACACGGAAGGTCTTTTGGAAAGGCTCCCAAGAAAGGTTCAGCTTATAGGGAATTCTGCGACGGTTAGCGACTACACGAGGAAGGTTCTTCAAAGCGCAAAGGACGCACTCGACAAGGCTGCAAACGGAAGCAAGGAAAGCTCTATTCCCCAAGAGACGGAAGCAAAAGAAAGCACATCCGGCACCATAGAATTTGTAACAATGCCAACGGAAGACGTCCTAAGGAAAAAGATAACCCACATTGCAATCTTTGCGGAACGAAGGGACAAGATAGACACTTTAAGAAGCTTTATAAACGCGGTAAAGCCAAAAAAACTGCTTGTTTTTACTGCAAAGAGCGACCAGATAGACAATATAACGTCCAAGCTAAGGTTCAGGAAGCTTGAATGTGAATCCTTAAGCGCAAAAATCGGAAAGCAGGAAAGAAAAGCCGCAATTGACCGTTTTAGAAGCGGAAAGGTTGGAATACTTGTAACGACGGATCTTGCATCCCGCGGACTTGACATTCCGGACGTTACGCATGTTGTTCAGATGGACTTGCCACAGACGCAGGACTTTTTTATCCACAGGGCAGGACGAACGGCAAGGGCTGGAAAAACCGGAACAAACTGCGTAATAGGCGATGCATTTGAGCTTGAAAACTTTGCAAAGCTAGAAAAAAAGCTAAAGATTAAGGTTTACCCCAAGATTCTTTACAAGGGAAAGCTTTTGTCTCCAAGACCTGATGCGGAAGGCAACGATGTTGGCGACGAAGCTGACGGTGACAATAACGGCAACGACAAATAATGAACTGGATCTGCCTGCTCATTTTTGCAATCTTTTCCATACCGGCAGTCATAAAAGACATAAGGGAACTTATGATTCCAGATTGGGCTGTTTTTGCGGGAAGCGCTGTCCTTCTTGCCTACCAGGCAGTTTTTGCAAGGGAATGTCTTGTACAAGGCCTTTTGGGAGCAACACTTTCTCCCCTGCTCTTTTACGCAGTAAGGCGAATCACAAACTTTGGCATGGGGCTTGGAGACGTTAAGTACAGCATCCTCTGCGGACTCTGCGCCGGTGCAAGCCTCGCATTCATCTCCTACGCAGCGGCAAGCCTTATTTGCGCCCTCTACTTTGCAACAAGCCACCTCTTAAGCAAAAAAACAGGCAAAAAAAGCGGACGCAAGGCAAAAATCCCCTTCGCCCCCTTCATGGCCGCCGGAGTACTTGTGGTGTGTGCTGTAGCCAGGGCAAGTTCCTTTGTATAATACCGTAAAAGCTACAGAAATTACTTATACCCAATCAAATCAAAGGTCTCAAAAATTTCAAAGTCGGAAGGATTAGCGGTCCACAGTTCCGTAACCCCCGCTTCTGCAAAAGAAGAGGCCATGTGAGTGTCCTGAATACGCTTCCTGCCAAACTTGAACATATTTGTCCACAAAAGTGCCCGCTTAAGGGAAGTTTCCGTAGGATAAATAATTTTTACCCTTTCCTGGTCAAGCCAAAACCAAGTTCTTTCCACGGCATCTTGCATGGACAGAGGGGAAAGAAAACGGCGCGAATCAGTTATAACATGCTGAAATTCAAGAAAAGTCTGATTGTAAATGGCTAGTTCCGAATGTTTTTCCTTGCGCCACTTTTCAAATAGAGCTACAGCTCCGTTATGCCGGGGTGAATCGCTTACTTCAAGGTCAACCAAAAAAGTGGTATCGATTCCTATCAAAATTCCCTCCCAAGCAATTCATCCTGAAAGTCTTTGGAAAGCCAATCCTTTGCATCCGGCCTTAACCCTCCAAGAGAAAGTGGCTTCCATTCATCAAGTGTTTTTTTAGGCTGGGCATGATTCTGAATGTACTCGTCCATTGCATCGCGAACCAACTCCGCCGCCTTGCGGTTTTGCTCCTCCGCCATTTTCTGGAACATGAGATAATTCAATTCATGCAAATAAACCGTAACAGGCTTCTTTTTTAGCGCAGTCGTCATAACTAAAGTATACATATATTATATATGTATGTCAAGAAATGTATTTATAATTTTTTTTGCGGCACTTTTTTCTGTTGTCTGTTAAATTTCCTCAAAGAACATCCATGCCCCTTGTGTGGCCCTTGTGTGGCCCTTCCGGGGCCCGCTAACGCTCGGCCCGCGCAAGCGCGGTCTTGCCTACGGCAACCCCTCCACGGCCTGCCGCGCCTTTGTCTGCAAATGGCAGTTAACCGATTGCGGAAAGAGATAAACAATCATTTGGGAATAAAAGTATAAACTGTTTTTCGCTTACCGTTTTCGTGGTACTCACTTTCGAACCACACATCAGAGCCATTAAAATTATGCCTATGAACAACATAGTTATTTTCATCTGCCTCTTCTATGGATTCTTCACCTTCCGAATTCTTGTTTATACAGATTTTATCTGACGGATATTCTATCCATTCTTCATAGCCATCTGATTTCTTAAAATGTATCCATTTTCCATTGGAATCGTATTCCGCCCATCTTTCTTCAAGCCCCTCTTCGGAAGAACTTTTTTGATGAATACATTTTCCATTTGAGTCATATTCACTCCATACTTCTTCTATACCTTTTTCGGAAGAAGCCTTTTGATGAATGAGGTTTCCGTTAGTGTCATATTCGTTCCATACCTCTTCTTCATCATCACCAGATTTTTCAAACCAGATAAGCTTTCCGTTGGCATCGTACTTTCTTTTCAATATAATTTACTGACCATTGTGTATTTTTTCAGAAATTCTGTTACCATGAGAATCGTTCTCAAACCATGCTTCCTTGGTATCCATATCTGCAAACCAAATTATCGTATCGTTGGAATCAAATTTTTCCATTTTTGCTAAGACAACCCATTTGTTGACACGCTCTCCGTTTACAGTAACTTCCCTATAATATGTTCCGCCTAATTTCAAGTCTTCCATTTCATACTCCTTGCAACTTACAACCAAGAGATAATCTTTTTTATTTCACTTACATAATTCTTTGAAACACTCTTTTGCAATTCATTTTTCAAGAAGTCTTTAGCCTTCTCTCTTTGATCCTCAGTCATTCGGGAAAGTTCACTTTGTACGGCAGAGACATCTT
>JAGACC010000089.1 GCA_017614295.1 Treponema sp. | reverse complement strand
GACGGGAACGCCCATATAAAAAAGAATTACCTTTCCTGCCACCTGCCCTGACAGCCTTTGGGGAAGATGTATTCCGCATAGCTGAATTCTTTGTCTTCCACGAAGAACCAGGGGGAAACGGAGTCGAAGCTTTCTATGACGTGAATGTCCTGAGCGGGCATGTAGCCTTGGCCTAAGAGCATGATTTTTTTGCCGGTCTTTTTGTTTACTGCCATATCGGTTACGAAAACTGCGTGGCCCGGGTTTCCGCTTTGTACGAAGACGTCCCCTATGCGCAAGTCGCTTATGCTGATTGGTTTTATTTCTTTTGCAAGTGAGCGGGTGCTTGCATAGCTGTAGACGATGCGGAGGTACTGGTCAAAGATTTCTCTTGATGCACCTTTTGCATAGCCGCTTTTCCATCCGCTGCCTGTAAGCCTGTAGCCGTCCACGTATTTGCTGAATGGCATATAGACTCCGCCTTCGCTGTCAAAACCAATCTTGGAGTATTCACCGCGGGAGTAATAGTATTCAGCGCGCATCTTCATGCAGGCATCGGCACACTGGAGCAGGTCTTCGCTAAGCTGGGGAAAATCATAGACTGCAATGTGGAAGCTTTGGGATTTTAGTTTTCCGTTGTAATAGTAGACAGAACTTCCGTCTGGTTTTAACGGGAGCTTTCTGTAAAAGTCCTCGTAAGATCCGGCCTTTACGCTTACCCGCTCGTAGCCTTCCGGAACACCAATCCTTGATTCTACGGTCATTCCGTTTTTGTTTATTTCTACGCTTGGTCCGCGGCTTCCAAAGATGAAATCCCACATGTCATTCCAGTCATCGCTGCTGTCGTAGGGGTATGAACTTTGTGAACTTGAGGACTGTGAACTTGTGGATTGTGAACTTGAACTTTGGGAAACTGCCGGCTGTGATGATGAAGTTTGGGTAATTGTTGTTTGCGTAACCGTAGCCTGGGTAACTGAAGTTTGCGAAGTTGTTGTTTGTATTGCAGATGAGGAATTTGTTGAAGCATGGCTTTGCTGGCTTGCCCTTGAATTTGCCTCTGCCCTTCTTTGGATTTCCAAAAGCTCCTGATCCTTTCTTTGCTGCTCGCTCTTTGCCTGGGCAATTCCTGCGGCAGATGTGTCGTTTACGGTTATGCTAAAGATGAATTTGTAGTAGTCGCATTTTACTTCTACGTATGTACCGCCCTGCTTTAAGCCTTTTATGGTAAAGAGGTTTGGGTTTGATGAACTTTGTGTTACCTGAGCTACGGAGGGGTTTGCGCTTGTTGCCTTGACTGGAGTTCCGTTTGCGGCAGGATCGCTTGTTGCGGTAAAGGTAAATGAATTTTCGCCTGCCAGGTTAAGAGTTATGTAGTTTGTTCCCTTGGGGTAAATCTGGCCGTCTTTGGAAACCTGGACACCCTTTAGCTTTGGCTTTCCGGAATCCTTTGAACCCATGGCAAATGCAGCATTAGAAAGAGCAAGAAAAGCAATTACCGCTAAAAATATTCTTTTAGAACATCTCATATTAAACTCCTTTGGCTAGGGAAGGAAAGTTTTTAGGCCTCCGCGGACTATCCTTCCTTCCAGCTTGTTGCCCTCGTATATTTCTCCGTCAATCTGAATATAGGGAAACGATTCGTTTACTATTGTAGCAGTTTCGCAGGGAACGTGGGTGCAATAATACTTTCCGATATGCTTTCCACGGACGAATGATGGCATTACAAAAAGAGCTGGGACTTTTGGCTTTTCCAGAATCATCAAATCTAAGAGGCCGTCGTCTATCTTTGCAGGTGGGCAAACCTTCATGCCTCCGCCGTACTGGGTTCCGTTGCAGAGGATTGCTGTTACGCATTCGTATTCGGTCTTTTTTCCGCAGGCTTCTACACGCACTTTGTAGGGCTTAAAATTCATTAGTGTTTTGGAGAGTGAGCCTACGTAGGTGTAGTTTTTCTGGTCTGTAAGGCGAAGTACCTCTACGTCCAATCCTGTACCGCATGCGTTAAGGCAGCGTCTCTTACCTACCTGGATGTAGTCCAAGTTGCTTTCTTTAGCGCGTACAATAGCGTCGATTGCTTCTTTGGGGTCAAAGCTGAATCCTGCACCACGGGCAAAGTCGTTTCCCCTTCCCGCTGGAACAAAGCCTAGCCTTGCCTTGGAAAAATCCATGCCGTTTAAGACTTCGTGGAAGGTTCCGTCTCCGCCAATGGCAACAACAACGCTTGCTCCCTTTTCGCAAAGCCTTTGTGTTATGCGCTTTCCGGCTCCGCGTCCGTCAACGATGTCTATCTGGAATTCCAGGCCCTTTTCGTTTAAATAAGAGCGGACTTCTTCCAGGCATTTTTTTCCGGCCCCCTTTCCGCTGAGGACGTTTGCAACTATATTGTACATGCGAGAATTATAGCATGTTTTTTTGCGGTTAGCAATGAGAAATGAATAGCAATAAGTTTATGTGAACAATCGGATATATGCCATATATATACATGGAAATCAGTTTGCATAAGCGTATATCGTCCGAACTTATTTCTTTCGTATTATAAGTATCATAATGCGGTAGAAAACTTGACAAAAAACCGTAAAGAATGTTAAAATACCGTAAGATTAGCTAAAAAAATATGGGGTTCGTCATGGAAGATTCAATCCTTACAATAGAAGAAGTTGCAAAGTACCTGCGCGTAAGTGAACGCACTGTATATGATTGGGCGCAGAGGGGTGAGATTCCCAGCGGTAAGATTGGAACCGTCTGGCGCTTTAAGAAGGGCGAGATAGAGAAATGGGTTAACGAACGCCTTTCTTCTTCCAAAGCAGCACCGGCAGACATAAAGATTCTTGTAAAGGACATTCTTTCTCCGGAACGCATTATTTTTATGAACCACCAGACCAAGCACGACGCACTCCTTGAGCTTTCGCAGAACCTTGCAACCGCTCCCCAGATTAAGGATGCAAAGGAACTGGAAGAAGCTGTATTTAAGCGCGAGGAACTTATGTCTACAGCGATTGGAATGGGGCTTGCCATTCCGCACGTAAGGCTTTCCAGCGTAACAGACCTTGTTATGTCTGTTGGCATTTCAAAGACGGACATTATAGACTACCAGAGCATAGACGACGTACCGGTTAGACTGCTCTTTATGATTGCGGCATCTTTTAACCAGCACAACTATTACCTTCAGACACTTTCTTTCTTTAGCGCTAAGCTTAAGAAGCCTGAACTTAGGGAAGCACTTCTGAATGCATCTTCTTCTATGGAAGCATACGAGCTGCTTACAAAATAGCCTTTGCAAAAACAAAAGCCCTGGTTCTTAAGCCGGGGCTTTATTAATGTTATGGGGGTAAGCCATGCTTTTTGGAAAAGACACAGGAAATTGGAAGAAATATGAAGCGCTAAAAAAGGATGAATATTCCGTGAATGAAAAATATTGGGAAAAATATAAGGGCATCTCTAAGGAACTTGCGCAAGAAATTCCTAGAGAAAAATTATATTCAACAATAGACAATTATGTTTGCTGGATTGTAGGAAATTCTTATGATGCAGAAATGGATGCAAGGCTGCAAAAATTGCCGGCTGCAATAAAATATACATATTTAGTTTATACATACGAATGCGAAATTAACAACGGCGGCTTTGACCAGTTTTACTTCAATTCCATCGGATATGAAGTTTTTGAAATTCAGAAAGGATTGGAATTTTTTGGCCTAAAGAAAAATAAAATCTTACTAGACAAATCACTTGAATTATTAAAGCAAAAAATTGATGTTTCAAAGTATCATGAATTATCTGCAAAACGAGAGTTGCCAACAGAAGATTTTGAAAATGAATTCCATGAACTTGACAGCCAGTTTTATGATTACCCGGAAAAAATTGAAGATATTATAAATGAATATCTAGATAAGCACAGGAAAGATTTGGTTACAGTAGAATAGGCAGGAAATGTTTTAGCGCGACAAACACTTGTTATGTGGACGCGTAGGGGCGCAGGTTTTTAGAAAATGAAAGAATACAAAGTATTAGTGAATTTTTATAAAGCAGAAGACGGTGGCCGAAAAACAGAGATAAACACGACTTTTCCGTATCGTCCTATTTTTGTTTTTGATAAAAAAAACTACCATTGTCAGATTGATTTTGAAAAAGGAGTGAAATTTTTTCCAGGAGATAGAGTTGAAGCAATAATAAGAGTTTCTAATTGTCCAATAAAAATTGGCGATACTTTTGCTTTGAGGGAATTAAAAGAAATTGCATCAGGGAGCGTTGTCTCAGAACTGATGTAAGGAATATTTTTTCAGCAAGTCAATCTTGCCTAAAAAATTATAAATGAGTTTAATGGCTTACACATCGGGTAATGCCAGAAGGGAGTATAAAAAATGTATCTTCAAACAAATCTTAGTTTTATAAAAATATATGCCTCTTTATATATGACTATTCTTTCATTGTTCAAGAAAAAAATAAAATCCTTTGAAAATGAAGAATATTATTCTAATTGTGAAAAGCAATACTTTAGAGAATTAAGCTTTGATCTTTTTTATGAGGATGCAACAAGTATTTCTCATTATAGAAAAATTAAAGAAGAAGAAATTCCAAAAGAAAACTGCTACTCTATTGCCTATTTTGATAATGGGCATTTAGTCCGTTTCGATGAAATTGTACATGATGAAGTTGATACAAAAACTTTTCTATGCTATAAAGAAGAAATCTTGACCAAGGCTTTCAGATTTGAAATTTTAAAATATAAACACAATAAAAAAATAGAATTAATGCATATATGGAAATACTTTTACAAAAATGAAAAATTAAATAAACTGGTATGGAAAAATTATGCAGATTATATATACGGACACCATAATACAAATTATTTAATTGAATATTTTGTTTATGACGAAAAAGGACTTGAAAGTATATATAAAACTTTCTTACGAAACGAATTAATAATAAATGTTGCTGTTTATAAAAAAATATTGGACAAAAAAAAGAGGTTTAACCCTTAAAGAAATTACAGCGATAAACATGGAAAAAGAAAAACATAACAAAGATTAATTATGGAAGAAAATGAATTAATTCAAAAAGTAAATGAATATACTCTTTATTTGTCAGATGATTATCTTGATGAAGTATGCGAAGAATTATTAAAACTTAAAGACTTAAATTCCTTCTTTGCAAAATGCTATCAAAAT
>JAGACC010000088.1 GCA_017614295.1 Treponema sp. | reverse complement strand
TAATTAGTTTAAGGAAATTGTAAGAAATGTTTGGCTTTGGTAAGAAAAAGCAGGATAAAAGTTTTAATGGAGCTTCAAAGGAAGAGGAGCCCTTGCAACAGCAGTCCCTCCAGTCAAAGCTTCTTGCGGAAGAAGTGAACGACATGATAGAGGGCGTTAAGGATTTGTCCGAGACAACTGTAAAGGAAGTAATGGTTCCCCGCATAGACGTGGACTTTATAGCCCTTGGCACCCCCCAGGACGAGCTTTTGCAGAAGGTTACGGAGAGTGGCCATTCAAGGTTCCCGGTATATTCAACTTCTATAGACAACGTGGTTGGCGTCTTGTACGTAAAGGACATGATAGCAGTTCTTGCCCGTCACGAGGAAATCAACCTGGAAAAGATAATCCGTAAGCCTTATTTTGTTCCCGAAAGCAAGAGAATAGACAGCCTGCTCCGCGAATTTAAGAGAAGGCACATCCACATTGCCCTTGCCATTGACGAATACGGCGGAATAAGCGGCATTGTCTGCATGGAAGATATAATAGAAGAAATTGTTGGCGACATCCAGGATGAATTTGACAACGAGATGGCGGACATTCTTCCACTTAATGAAAACGTGTGGCTCTGTGATGCGCGCGTAAGCCTTGACGACTTGAACGAGACAATAAATTCAACCTTCCCGACGGAAAATTTTGACACGCTGGGTGGTTTTGTGTTTGACTTGTTCGGTAAAATTCCTGTAAAATTCGAAAAGGTCTCTTGGCATGACTGGGATTTTATAGTTCAGGAAATGGAAGGCCATAAGGTTAATGTTATCAAGGTGATTTTACGAAAATCAAAGGAAAAGGATAATAGCTGAATCTACAGTGGGAAATAAAAGGGGAGTTTCTAAAAGTTGAATTTTAGGGGCAACCTAGATTAGCGTCTGTTCTAAGGGGCGGATGCTATTTTCAGGGGGAATTTTGATGATGTTTTACATGAAAAAGTTTGCTCGTTTGGCGCTTGTGCTTTCTTTGGCGGCTATGACCAGTCCGCTTTTTGCACAGGTAAAAAAGACGGCAGTTTCTCTTTACAACCAGGCTTATGCCATGCAGCAGAGGGAAGACTACTACGGTGCCATAGAGACCTACCAGGAAGCGCTTCAGATGAACGCTCAGTATGGGGACGCTTGGTACAACCTTGCAGTGTGTACTTTCTGCCTTGGTGAATATGACCTTTCGGTTCAGTATGCAGACACCGCAGCAAAATACTCCCGCAACCTTACCCAGGTTCAGAACCTTAAGGGTTTGGCCCTTATAGCTCTTGGCAGGATTAGCGAAGCCCGTACAGTCTTTAACGGAGTGCTTGCAAAGTATCCGAACGACATAGACGCACGCTTTGGTCTTGCAGAGATTGACCTCTACGGAGGAAGCCTTTCTGCAGCGGAAAAACGCTATCTTGATGCCCTTAAGCGCGATGCAAACAACCGCAAGGCACTTCTTAGCTTAGCCCTTGTTACTTCCGAGGAAGGAAAGGATGCTGTTGCAGAACGCTATGTAAACCAGGCTCTTGAATACCACAGCTCTGAAGCGGAAGTCCATTACCTTGCAGCCTATCTTGCCGCAAAGAGGGGAAACCTTCAGGAGGCGGAACGCAGGGCAAGGAGTGCAGTACAGATAAGGGGCAGCTACGACAAGGCTTACGAACTTTTGTCCCAGATTCTTTATTCACAGGGAAGGTACAATGAAGTAATTGACCTTTGCGAATTCCGCATTGGACGCAATCGCAACCTTAGCAGCGCATGGTACCTTAAGGGGCTTTCCCAGGCAAAACTTGGCAACTCCCAGCTTGCTCTTAACACCTTTACCACAGGCCTTAGCATAGACCCTTATGACGAAGTGATGAGGTTTGCACTTGAGCAGCAGATTTCTGACTCTCTTAATATAGAAGATTCAAGACGCTCCAACTGGGCAAAATTCCATATTTCCAAGGCGGCGGAATTTAAGCGCAGCTTTGACGGTCCAAGTGAACGCTATGAATACCAGAAGGCTCTTAGCGTAGACCCGCTTAACTCTACGGCAAGGCAGAAGTTTGCAAACATGCTTGAGCGCGACGGTTTTTACGAGCTTTACCTGAACCAGCTTAAGTTTATTGGCGAAAACTATACTTCTTCCGGCAAGAAGAGCGACCAGCAGGTTAAGAATGAAGATACAGAAGAAGCTCTCGAAAGCCTTATGATTTCTAACCTTGCAAACAAGTGGAATGTTGACCCCTTCTATTTGGACAAGTCCAGGTGGAATCTTGGCATATACTACAAAAAGGCACCGGTTCAGCTTCTCCATGCAGATGCAGAGCAGGTTATTTCCCGCGCAGCAAAGGATTTGTTCAACGGAATTCCTTCTACTTCTGTAAACGTACAGGCTAGGGCTGTTGACGGCTTTGCAGAGGCATTCCGTCTTGCACGTACAGGTGGACGCGACTACTTTGCAATCCTTAGCATTCAGGAGACTGACCGTTCATTCTCCCTTGACGCAACCCTTTATTCTGCAAGGACAGGAACAAAGACTACGGAAATCCATGTCTACCGCACAGGAAACGACCGCGTTGCAAAGTCTCTAAGACGCTTCCGCCAGGCTGTTCTTGACATTCTTCCAATCAGAGGAAAGGTTATCCGCAATACATCCGGCACCCTCCTTGTAGACTTGGGAAAGAGCGACGGTATGGTAAAGGGCGCACAGTTTGACGTTGTAAAGCAGGGCAAGGTTCTTACTGCAGACAGCGGCACTGGTGTTTACTACAATACCAAGGATTTGCTTGGAACATTCGTAATTGACAAGGTGAACGAGGAAATTTCTGAGGGAACTTATACAAAGAAGGGCTTCTATGACACCCTTAATTCTGGTGACGAAGTGATTCTTGTAAAGCTTCCTGATGACCAGAGCGCGGCTCAGGGTAAGGACGGAAACGCTGTTACGGACACACGCCCGGCTGCAGACAATAACGGTAAGCCTGCTACAGATGCGGCTGCTGCTGCAGAAAGGGAATCTATCCGCGAAGACCTTAAGGCTCCTGTAAAGGAATCTCCGCTCATCAAGATGATTCAGAACATTATGTAAGATGCCTGTTTTTCAGGCGTAAACAAAGGGGCAGTGCGGGACAAAGAAAGTTCTGCGCTGCCTTTTTTATTTTCGCTCCGGGAAACTTTCATATTCTTTTTTGCACTGTTCGGCTATTTCTCTGCATTTTTCCGGGGTAAAAGAAAAACTGTACTTGGCTATTTTTTCTTTGCAGAATGAGGGGCGGCATTCAAGGCTCAGTTCTATGTCAAAGTTTATCGTATTTTTTTTGGGGATTGAGCTTTTTTAATTGAAAGGTTAGGTTTGGTTCTATGAATCCTAAGCCATTCCACTTTGGCTGCTTGAACTGTGCCCTGTCCAAAAACCATTGCTCTATTTTTAGCCAGTCATACGAGAGCAAAAATGAATCTGTGTTTTTCCAGCTGTTTTGGCCGTCAATTACTTCAATGTTTATTTGGAGCCAATTCTTGTCGTATTTGTCATTGCCATTAAAATCTGGAAATTCATAATTCTGGCTTGAAAACAATATGGTCTGATTTTGTTCATTGCTGAAAGAAACCGTATGTTACCTCCGGGAAGGTTTGCAAAAAGGCCTACGCCGCCGTGTAGGGGCGCGCAGCGTTCCGAAGGAATGGAGCGATAGCGGAACCCCGTAAGGGCGGTGACGAAAGGGATGAAGGCCGATTATAGCCAAGGAATGGATGGTAGAGCCTAAAAAATTACCGTCCAAAGAAAGAGAAAGGCTTTCTTATTCCTCTACAGGCAGTGTGTAAAGGTCCAGGGCGCTTTTTGACCATTTGCGGGTAAGTGCAGGGTAGCTGTCCCTCAAAAGAAGGAACTGGTTTAGCGCCTTGGGGTACTGTGCCATAAAGTAATAGCATTCGCCAAGGTAGAAGTTTGCACGGTTTGTTACGGAAGGAGACCTGTTCTGCATAAGGAACTGCTCAAGGTCTTTTGCTGCCTGGCTCCACCTTTTGTTTATGAATGCACCCTTAAGTACGTCAAAGAGGAGGTAGTCGTCTCCGCCTGCTGGGCTTACGGTATCTTCCGAGAATACGTACATTGGCAAAAGTTCAGGCTGGTCTGAGGCTTTGGGCTTGCTTTCTTTAATGAGGGATGCTGCCTTTTTGTTTGCCTCTTTTCCTATCTGGCCCTTGCTCTTTTTGGGTGTGCCGTTTTCGTCAAGGATGTCCATGTATGGGAGGGGCTGTTCGCGCATTTCTCCCTGTGAATACTGCTTTTTTTCCGGAAGGGGGAGCTTCTGGTCTGCGGAGTATTTGCTGCCGCTTACCTTTACGCCGGTTACGCTTGCATTTACGCCCGGAAGAATCATGGGGTAAATCTTGCCTTTTTTTGCGTCCAGGGAACCGTCAAGCTCTTCGTCGTAGTAAAGTTCGCCTCCGTGGATGTTTTCCTGCTTGAAAGGGGCTTCTTTCTTTTCTTCGACTTCCTTTATGATTGAAACCACCGCGTAGTAGTAGTTCCTAAAGTCCGAAAGGGTGTCCCTGTAGGATGTGGTTGTTGCGGGAAGCTTTGCAAGTGGCTTAAGGTCGTCTACGTCCTTGTAGCTTGTCAGAGGCTTTGTGTCCCTGTAGACAAGGATTTCGCTGATGTAGAATCCGCTTGAGGAACCCTTGATTTCCTTTGGAACTGCCCAGGATACGATGATTTTGTTTGATGAGTATGGTGCGCAAGAGATGTTTGTTACCAGTGGCCTGGGGTATGAATTCTGTGCGTGCGCGGTCTGGGCATGTGTTTTATTTGCATAAGAAATCTGTGCAAAAGCCAAAAAAAGAGAAACTAAAGTAAATGCCGTTGTTTTTATCTGGTTTTTCATTTCCATTATATTATGAATCAAAATTAACGGTTTGACAAGATACAATCTTTGAATTATCTTATATATATGTTTGTTTCAATAGTTTTAGAGCCGGGTAGCATAGACAGCGCCCGCAACATTTTTAATTTGTTAGGACATACAGGCTTTAAGCAGATTCAGAAGTCATGCTGGGAAAACGCAAGCCTGTCGGATGCGGACCTTACAAGCTTAAAAAAAGAGATGGATCGCTATACGGATTACTATGACAACATCCGTATTTACCAGTTCCCGTTGGAAGGCAAGTTCGTTATTACTGAGCTTAAGGAAAAGAAGTGGAGGAGGCTCGTGCTTAATTCTGCCCAGCCAAAGCCCGCTGGTCAAAAGGCAAGTCCTGCTGCTGCCGCAAGGCGTTCACCCGTAGCTGCAAAAGCTGCCGTAAGATCTTCTGCCGCAGCAAACAGCCGCTTAAAGACGCAAAGATAGGGCATTTTGTCCTCTTTTAGCTTTAATTTTTACTCACTAATAATTTACACTGGAGAAAACTATGCTTGAAGATTTAAAGGAACCTGTTTCTGAGCTTAAGGAAAATATCATGGATGTTTGGGGGCGTCTTTGACCCGGACGGAATAAAGGCTAAGATAGCAGAAAAAGAAGCACAAACCACAGCACCAGGCTTCTGGGACGACAACGACAAGGCCACTAAGCTGATGAACGAAATTAAAATGCTTAAGGGCAGGGTTGAACCATGGGAGCAGCTTCAGAAAGACGTAGCAGACATAGAGACGCTTCTTGAGCTTGGCATGGAAGAGAACGACCAGAGCGTGGAAAAGGAAGTAAAGGAGCTTTACGACAAGGCTAAGGCTGAATTTGACCACCAGAGCATACTGAACCTTCTTTCCGACGAGGTAGACAAGAACGACTGCTTCCTTAGCGTTCATGCTGGCGCGGGAGGAACAGAGGCTTGCGACTGGACCTTTATGCTTAGCCGTATGTACCAGAGATGGGCAGAGCGTCACGGCTACAAGATGGAGGTTCTTTCCCAGGAAGAGGCTGAGGGTGGCCTTAAGTCCATAAACATGCGCATTTCCGGAGCATACGTATACGGTTACACCAAGGGAGAGGCAGGTGTTCACCGTTTGGTAAGAATAAGCCCCTTTGACGCAAACGCAAGAAGGCATACCTCTTTTGCTTCGGTATACGTCTTTCCGGTTTTGGACGACAGCATAGAAGTTAACATTGACCCCAAGGACTTGCGCGTAGACACATACCGTTCTGGCGGAAAGGGAGGTCAGCACGTAAACAAGACGGAATCTGCCGTACGTTTTACCCACCTTCCTACAGGGATTGTCGTTGCCTGTGACAGCGAGCGTTCCCAGCTTATGAACCGCGCAACCGCAATGAGCATTCTCCGCTCAAGGCTTTACGAATACTACAAGGCCGAAAGGGAAAAGGAAAACTCAAAGTTTGCAGGAGAAAAAAAGGACATATCCTTCGGCAGCCAGATTCGTTCCTATGTATTCCAGCCATACACCATGGTAAAGGACCACAGAACCAAGTATTCCGTGGGTAACATTCAGGGTGTAATGGACGGCGACATAGACGGATTCCTTGACTCCTTCCTTTCCGCAAAGTGGAAGGGGCTTCCAATGGACGGTGACGATGAGGGAGATGACCTTTCTGAATAAAATTTGGGTCGTATTCGTTATGGCCCTTGTTTTTTCATCATTCGCATTCTCTGCTTCCTGGGTTCTTGCAGCATCAAAATTTTCATTTTCCCAGGGAGTTTCTTATTCTGGAAGGGTAAGGGAAAGTTCCGAGGACAAGGTTGCAAGCCTTATGCCGGAGCTTATCCTGGAGCATATAGTTGCACCTTCTAGCCGCCTGCCTACAGACAGGGAAGTTCTTGACCGCTACCTTGAAAGGCTTTTAGTGGAAAGACAGTCGCTTTTTCTTCAGCTTTCAAAAGAGATAAAGGTTAGGGACAGCCTCTTTCTTTCGGAGGAAAAGCCATCCAAGCTAAAAAAAGCCATAGCTGCTCAGGAAAAGAAGATAAAGGAAATTCAGGACAAGATAGATGCCAACCTTGCCAATGCAGACAAAGCTGTTGCCCAGGTGGAAGAGAGGATTGCCGGTGTAAAGAATG
>JAGACC010000010.1 GCA_017614295.1 Treponema sp. | reverse complement strand
TCTTCCAGGGTGGCGCACGCGTTGTAGACTACATTATTGCAGCCCTACTTATTGTTTGCGCGGTTATGTTCTTTATCAAGGCCCTGGGCATGGACTTTGGCAAAGTAGATGACATTGTAAAAATCGTTACACTCATCGTTTGGATTATCGTAACGGTTGTTACCCTTATCGGTCTTGTTAATGAACTTAAGGGCGTTCAGGCTCTCCACTGGCTTCTTGTTCTTGCAAAGAACTGCCTTATCATTGGCGGTATCATGACAATCAAGAACGGAAAATAGTTAGCGCATTAAGCACTATTCCTAGAAACATAGCACTCCTGGTTTTCCGGGGGTGCTTTTTTTTATTCCTGGCTTTCCAATTCAACATCAGAAAGGTCTCCGCCAAAAACCCATGCGGTACGCGGAAGCCCCCACTTTTTTCGCGCTTCTTTTGGAAGTTCAACTTTTACCCAAGGAATAGAAACATATTCGTTCAAGGCTTCCTCCCTTACCCACTTGGGAAAGTCCTCTTCTCCGTTACAAGGCTTAACAGATGCAGTAAAGGGAGAACCCCGCTTAACAGGATGCACTTTTGTTCCCCTGGGCAGCAAGGCAAAAGACACTTCTCCTTTGTAGCGTCCCGCGTCATGCTTCCACAAATATGCCTTTTCTGAACTTACGACAAGCGTTTTTGGAAGGGGCGGCTCATCTCCTGGGCAAAGGATTAGGCTTAACCAGTTCTGGCTATTGCTCAAATCAGTTATTACAGCGTGGGTTCCTCTGGGAGTTTTTATTATCTTTTCCACATCGCCGTCCGGTCCCCAAAAGGCATTTTGTCCTGATTTTACGGTTTTGTAGTGGCCGTCTATTTTAAGCGTAACCTCTGGATTTTCAAGATTTGTCCTGTTTACAAAGGTTAAAGACCATTTTGCACCGCTAGATGCCAAGCCGTTGCAGGAAGTGCAAAATTTTATAAAGACCATTGCAGAGATGCATACAAGTCCTAACAATATTTCTTTTTTCAAGCTATTTTCCTCTCCCCAAAGCTCAAGCGTCAAAGTCTAACCGTTAAGTTTTAACCGCTGTATTCCATTGACTCACCGCCGTGAATCTTTTGCAGTGCGGGCTTTAGGTTTTCAAACCAGAATCTGTCCTGAATCTTTAGCTTTCCGGCCGCAAAGCCAATGTGCCTGTCTGCCCTGAGTCTTTCCCCGTGAAAGTCACTTCCTGCGGTAACAACCATGTCCAAAGTCTTTCCAAGTTCTTCCAGCCGCTCCGCTTCGGAAATGCGTACCCCCGGATGCCAAGCTTCCAGCCCCATTACGCCTTTTTCGCGGATCATTGCCATAGTTGCATCCATCTTTCCCCAGGAGACGTACATGGAAAGCGGATGAGCCTGAACCGGTATTCCTCCGCTGGTCTTTATTGCCTCCACCGCAGTCTCCAGATCAAGGCCTTCCCTGTCCACATAGCAGGGGCGTCCCTTAGCAAAGTACTTGTCAAAGGCAACCTGTCTCTGCTTTACAATGCCTTTTTCTGCCATGTAGCTTGCAAAGTGGGGTCTTCCTATATTTTTTGTCTTAAACCTTTCGTAAACTTCCTCGTAGCTAATATCTACGCCCATTTCCCTAAGCTTTTCTGCCATTTTCATGTTGCGGCGGTTGCGTTCACCCTTTAAAAAGTCTATGGCTCTGGCAAGTTCTGCGGATTTTTGGCGCAAACCAAGCCCTAAAAGATGGAATTCCCCTGTTGGCCACTGAACGGTAAGCTCTATTCCGGGAACAAATTCAATTCCGTCTTGCAAGGCTTGCTCCTGGGCTTCCAAGATGCCGTCCGTAGTGTCGTGGTCTGTAAGTGCAAGGGCGCAAATGCCTTTTTCTTTTGCATACCGCACAAGTTCGGCAGGAGAAAAAGTTCCGTCAGAAGCTGTGGAATGTGTGTGTAAGTCTATCATTTGGTAAACATACTATCACTTATGCAAATAATAGTGTAGGGGCAATATTGGCTCAACAGGGAAATCAGGTTTGGGCTTAGCTAACAGAAAAATATTTCATAAAAAATGCGCTTTTATGTGCTTTTTTCAAAATAGTATGTTATAATTTAGCTTAAGATTCGAGGTGGCTGTGCTGCCCAAGAGCGGAGTGTTTGAATGCCCAAGATTATTAACTACCCCAAGAATTCAATGATTTTTGTTGAAGGGGACAAGGATGACCGTATTTTTATCCTCCAGTCCGGTTACGTTATATTGGTTTCAACAGATTTTGAGACAGGCAAGGTTCTTAACGAAAAGCTTGCAATAGGAGAATTTTTTGGCGTAAAAAGTTCACTTGCTCGTGTTCCAAGACAGGAAACAGCCACGGTAATGGCAGATTCAGTCGTGGTTCAGATGACCCCCTCAGAATTTGAAAAGATTTTCAGCCCCAACCAGACGGTTATGCTAAAGATGCTCCGCGTATTCAGCCGCAACCTAAGGGACTTGCACTACCGCACGGAACTGCTGCTTAACAACAACGACATACTCGTACCTTCCGACAAGGGAATGATTCAGGTAGCCCAGGCCTTCTTGGACGAAGAAATCTACAACGCATGCGAACAGGTCTGCGAAAAAGTCCTTGCACGCTACCCCTACGACGCAAACAAGGCTCAAGTTTCCAAAATACTGGACCTTGCCAAGCGCGAAAAAGGACGCAAAAACGCATCTTCGGGCAGAGGCTCAAGGGAAGAAGAAACCTTCAAGCACAAAAAAGAAAACGCACTAAAGCAGTTTGACCTCCCGATGTTCGAACGCTTCTCAAAAACCTATACAGATGGCGACATAATCATCTGCGAATACGAACCGGGAGAAAGCTTCTACCTAGTCCAGTCAGGTCAGGTTCAGCTGGAAAAACTCATAAGCGGAGCCCTAAAGCACATAGACATAGTAAATCCGGGCGAATTCTTTGGAGAAATGGCAATCCTTGACGACTCACCAAGAAGCGCAACCTGTATTGCAAAGGGAGAAGTCCGCTGCCTAGAATTCAACAAGGAAAACTTCCGCGTACTCGTTACCGGAAACCCCCAGATTGCAATGATTCTTCTTAAGCTCTTCTGCAAACGCATATACGACCAGAAGAGACGCACAAAGATTCTTGTAATCAAAGACATACAGGCAAGAATTAGCGACATCTTCCTCATGTACGACGAGATGACCCCGCTCTCCGAAGCAGACATGGACACCTCAAAGCGAAAATTCAACCTAACCGTAAACGACATTGCACACTGGGCAGGAATTTCGCTCGACGACGCAAATGACGAGATGAACAAAATGGTCTCCCGCGGAAAAGTAGAAATCTACGACCACCACATGCTGGTAAAAAACATAAACGACATGAAGCGCGTTGTAGACACCTACTACACGGTACAAAACGCACGCCGTGAACAGGGAAATTTCTAGCAATTCCACTTAAAACCAGCGGATTCCCTGCGGCAGCTCTTTATGCTAGGGGCTTTCCGGGGGTCAGCACTTTTTAAAGTAGCACAAAGGATGGTGCGTCGTTTCCTTGCAGAAAAACAATGCAGTTTTCGTAAGAAAACTGTGTGATAAAAATTGAACGGATGCAATTTTTATCACAGCGCCCCCCCCAATCCCTGCCGTGCCTACCTTTTTTTACCGCAAGTCCAAATCCCTACGACACAAAAAAAGCAAAACCTTTATCCGGAGAAAGAAAATGAATAAAAAAAGAGTATACATCTTTGCAATCCTTTTTACCCTGATTTTTTATGCCTGTGCAAAAGAAAAGAACCAATCACTTTACCCCCAATTAGACAAAATAACAAAGGAAAATTGCAGCATTACAATAATAGACCCGCAAAGACAAATATCCCTGGTTTTAAACGAAGAGCAAAAAAAAGCCCTCTTGGAAAAACTAAAAGTCTCCCAAAAAGCAGAAGCAAAGGAAAAGGCATCTAACTGCAAAACCTACAAACTTAACATTTCTTACAAAGGAGAATACCTTTCATTTACGACAAACGGAAAAACGCTTTGCCAATGCGAAAGTTCACAAAGCTACAAGCTTTTAAGCGACTGCTCAGACACAATAAGCTCCGTCTTTGCAATATACGATTCCTTCATAACCCCTTCAATTCCTAAAAAAACAGTGTCCAACCTCAGTTTAATGACAGGCGGTTATTTTTTGCAAAAGAAAGGCAAGAACAAGTACTATGTCCTGGAAGTAATTTACGGAAGCGGATTACCGGTTGCAGCAATAAGGGCTTTTGATCTTGTTGCTAAAAATGGCTTTATTCACCTTTATGACGATAAAAAAATATCCGTTAAAGACGATCAATACGAATTATATTCAGGCGGTAAAAAAAACACTTCAGTTCCTCTACTTACCGATTACAGCGTAGAAAGGCTAGAAAACGACATGCATTCATTTTACATGTACCACAACTAGAAGGTAAAAAAAATGGGCAGCCCCAAAAAGTAGGAGTCTCTTGGAACTGCCCGAGGAGCTTATTTAATCACTTTTAGCGATTCGTGGTCTATGGTCAATGCCACAACAATCAGGAAGATTATTCCTTTTACAAGCTGCTGGGTTGCGGCAACAGGGAACACCATCGGAAGCGATTTTTCAAGAACGCAATAGGTAAGTGTTCCCAAGATGATATTGGAAAAGCGGGCCCTTGCTCCACCGGAAATAGGCATTCCTCCCAAAACCAGAGCAATAAGAATCTGTGTTTCAAGCTGACGGCCTGCGGTTCCGGTAATGGCACCAACGTGTACAACATTTATAAAAGAAGCAAATCCCGTAATTGCACCGGCAGAAACGTAGACCAAGAATTTTGTTAGGTCAGGTTTGCAGCCAGAAAAACGCGCAGCAGTCTCTCCGGCACCAATAGCCCTAAGGTCTACGCCAAGACGGGTGTAATGCCAAAGAAAGAATACCACTACAAGGACAATTCCCATCAGCACAAACTTGAACCAGGTAAGGTCCAGCGAAAGCACGTTGTAGCTTGCGGGAACAGGACCTGCCGTAGTAATGTACTTGCAAAGTCCCCTAAAGAAATACTGGGAACACATGGTTACGATAAAAGACGCTATCTTAAACTTAACGTGGAAAAAGCCGTTGAATGCACCCATCACCGCACCAGAAGCAACAGACGCTATTACCGCAAGAGGAATGCTGTACATGGAAACCCAACAAAATATTATTGAAGAAAGTCCCAATACAGATCCCTGCGAAAAGTCAAGGCCGCCAACCGTCATTATTAAGAAGACACCGCAGCAACAGGTCATAAGCACAAAGACCTGGCTAAGCATAAGGCTAAGGTTCTTTGGCTGAACAATTTTTCCACCGGTCAAGATAGAAAAGAGCAGCACTATGCCTACAAAGCCAAACAAGGGTCCAAAGTTGGAAATAATCCCCTTTAGCCTTGCCCGTCTGGCCATCTGTTCTTCCGTTATATTTTTTACTGCAACTTGAGTTGTCATACAATTCTCCTATAAAACTAAATCATCTTTGCAATGAGGTCTTTTTCGCCAAGCTCCCGGTTGCGCATAAACTCGCCGTTGAACTTGCCGTCCTTCATGATGAAGATGCGGTCGCTCATACCCAAAAGCTCAGGCAGCTCTTCCGAAATCATGATGATTGACTTGCCCTGCTTTTTAAGCTCCGTCATAAGTCCATAGATGTCTGCCTTTACCCTTACGTCTATACCGCGGGTTGGGCTGTCCAAAATAAGTATGTTGGAACCCTTTCCTATCCAGCGCGCAAGAACAACCTTCTGCTTGTTTCCGCCGGAAAGTTCGGAGACGTACTGTTTTATTCCAACCATTTTTGTACTCATCTGAACGGCATAATCCTGGGCAAATTTATCCATCTTCTTAAGGCTTAGGATTCCGTGCTTGGACAAATCATCCAGAGAAGGGAGTATTATGTTTTCGCCAATGGAGTCCGCAATGACTATGGATTCGTTGTCACGGTCTTTAGAAGCATAGGCAACGCTGTGTTTTATTGCTCCGGGAATATTCTTTATTTCGTATCCGTCGCTAAGAGTTACAGATCCGGAACGGTTGTAGGAAGCACCGAATATTGCCTTGCCAATTTCATGCATGCCGCATTCGGAAAGTCCGCCTATTCCAAGTATCTCTCCCTTGTGAAGCTCCAGGTTTATGTTTTCTATTTCTCCGGGAACAGACACATTCTTAAGGGAAAGAACAACCTCGTCGGAAATTGTTCCGTCATAGTCGGTTCTGTAGTACTTGTTATCCAGTTCGCGTCCAACCATCTCGCGCTTAAGGTCATCCGTAGTAACGTCCTTGGTCTGGAAAGTTTTTACCAGTACGCCGTCCCGCAGAACAGAAATTCTGTCTGTATGCTCAATAACTTCGTCCAAGTCGTGGGAGATAAAGATTACGGTAGAACCGTTTTCTTTAGTCTTATTCATTACCTTAAACAATTCCTGCCTTCCGTCATGGCTTAAAGCGGTAGTTGTTTCGTCTACGACAAGGATTTTAGGGTTAAAATATGTTGCCTTTACAATTTCTACAAGCTTCCTTTCTTCAAATGAATACATGTCTATCATTTTGGAAGCCTTTATCTGGCCAAAGCCATACATGTCCAAAAGACGCTGCGCCTCTTTGTTCATTGCCCTGGAATCTTTTACAATTCCATGCATAAAAGAATCCTCTTCGCCAAGGAAAATATTTTCTGCAACGGTAAGCCCCGGAAGAGTTCCCATTTCCTGAACGATTATTGCAACGCCTTCCTTGTTTGCTTCTACCTGGCTCCTGGGTTTTATTTCTTTTCCAAGCAGGTTAAAGCTTCCGCTGGAAATTGTGTGTATGCCGCAGAGCATGGAACTGAACGTTGACTTTCCGGAACCGTTCTCTCCAATAAGACCGTGTATTTCTCCGGGATAGAGTTCAAGGGACAAATCCTTTACGGCATGGGTTACGCCAAAATACTTGTTTATTTTTTCAGCTTTTAAAAGTACCTGATTCATCTTCTTCTCCTTAAATTATTTTACTACGCTACCTTTTTTACCGCGGTTGGTAAGGGTAACGATGGCAAGGAGAACCGCACCAGTAACAAAGTCATTGATTGTGGTGGGTACGTCAAGGGCAACAAGTCCGTTGAATATCATTGTGATAATAAATTCGCCGATTACAATTGCGGTAACAGGGCAACCGTATTTCTTAAAGGCTACGCCAAAGAAGGTTCCCATGAGAGGCTTAAAGTTGCGGTCCATGCTGGTCATACCGGTTACGGCAAGCATTCCCTTTCCGTAGCTTACGGTAAGCAGTGCCATAATTCCTACAAAGAAATGCAGAAGGACAAAGCCTATGAATTTATATTTTTCTACGCTAATACCCATGTTTTTTGCTACAAGCTCATTGCTGCCTATTGCGTTGCAGTAAGTTCCTATTCTTGTAAAGCGAAGGATAAAAACCATAAGGAAGAAGGCGGCAAATGCAACTACGTAGTTCCAGGGAGCGTGGTTAAATGCCAGGATGGAAGAATCCGTGAGTTTTCCGGGAAAGCCTGATGTGTCCAAGCGAACAACATAGTTTGCAACGCTTTCCAGAATGAGCATAAGTCCGACCGTTACAATCATAGACGGAATCTTTAGCTTTGAATAAAAAACGCCGTTGAATGCACCGATCAAAGCTCCGGTCAGAAGTGTTCCTCCAATAAGGCCTATGTAGCCCAAGTGCCTTGAAAGCAGGACTCCCACCATGGAAGAAAGAACGATGTTGGCTCCAATTGAAAAGTCAAAAAGCCCCATCACGACGATAAAATAAAATCCGCAGCCGCCAACCGCATACTGGATGCTTGTCTGGAGGTAATCAGACATAAGTTTTGGCGTTCCAAAATTTTGCGGGGAAAGCATTTTAAATATTCCCCAGCACAAAACAGCTAAGACCACAAGTGCCGTAACACCAAAATAACGGCTCTTCTTGAACAAAGTAAACTTTTCGCTAGCTAATACCCTATTTCCTAAATCACTCATTTCTGACACCCTAAAAAAAAAGGGGGCAGCCTTACAATTTTCTGCCCCCATCATGATTGAGATAAATGCCTATCTGCGACTCTTTACATCTTCAATAGAAAGCTTTGCGGTTGCTACTTCAAGATCCTTTTCTGAAAGTGCAGCCATTGCCTTAAGCTCCTCGGCATTGTAAGGAAGAGCATCTACGAAGTACTTTGCGTATGCAGAATAGTCTTCGGGAGAAGCAACATACAGGTATGGGAAGTTTACGTCGTAGAAACCGTCTGTAGAAACAGCATAGTTACCCTTGATTGCATTGTATACGAGCATGAATGCGATGAGAGGATCGCAGTAGTGTCCGCCGGATTCAGCTGCCATGCCGCCGCTCTTAAGCTGTTCGTCGAGGTCTGCAAGGAAGTCTGTAGAAACAACGGCAATCTTTCCCTTCTTACCCATTGATTCGATTGCAGCAAGTGCACCAACAAGTGTGTCTCCACCGCCACCTGCTACGATGAGGGCATCGATGTCCGGGTTTGCATTGATGATTGCTTCTGCTGTTGAACGGCCAGTGTCTGATGTTGTTCCACCGTACTGGGGTTCAAGGAGCTCTATCTTGTCTGAATGGGATGAGTTCCATTCTTCTACGCCTTTTCTGTAGCCTTCCCAGCGCAAAAGGAATGTTGCATCTCCTGCTTCCCATCCTTCGAGGGCAATCTTCTTGTTTCCTTTTTCTGCAAGGATAGTTACAAGCTTTTTACCGTTTTCCACTTCGTTTTCGTGAACAGCACCTACGAAATAAGGTGACTTTGCGGCAAGCGCATATTCGTTGGGGTTTGCATCTTTGCTGATGATGCGGAAGAACTGGGCACAGTAAACCTTGTTCTGGTTGCATGTGTTGATTACGGACGTCATTTCCGCAGATGCAGAGTTGCAGATTATGATACCGTCGCAGCCAGCAGCGCTCAATGTTTCCGCAGAGCTTGTTACGTTTTCTGAGATGTGGCCCTGATCCACATACATTACCTGGACGTCGAGTGCCTTTGCAGCTTCATCGATAATCCTCTTGCACTGGCTTCCCAAAGTGTCTGTTGAACTCCAGATGGAAACACCAATCTTTATCTTCTTTGAAGAATCCGCAGATCCATTTGCAGCTGTTTTCTTAGAACAAGAAACAAACATTGCCCCAAGCAGAGCAGCAGCACAAAACAATTTAACTAATTTCTTCATTAACATTCCTCCACTTGTAATGATACCCCAGTCTGCGGATTTTT
>JAGACC010000087.1 GCA_017614295.1 Treponema sp. | reverse complement strand
GAAACTCCGCCTACAGCCGCCTCGCCAATGGAAGAAACCATTGCAACGTCCGCCATTCCAAGCGTAATCTGCAAAAGTTGTTCCACCAGCAGGGGCCATATTAAAAGCCAGAGACTGCGGTTGGAAAAAATAAGCTGTGACTTGTCTTTTAAATTTACCAATTACTGTTCAAGAACAGCACCAAGGAATTTCTTTAGACGCTCATTTTGGGGAGCGTTAAAAATCTGATCCGGAGTGCCTTCCTCCACGATACGGCCGCTTTCCATAAAGACAACACGGTCTGCAACTTCGCGGGCAAATCCCATTTCGTGAGTTACCACAACCATGGTCATGCCGTCTTTTGCAAGCTGCTTCATTACGCCAAGAACTTCGCCAACAAGCTCCGGGTCAAGGGCAGATGTGGGTTCATCAAAGAGCATTATTTTTGGATCCATGGCAAGTGCGCGGGCAATAGCAACACGCTGCTGCTGTCCACCGGAAAGTTTTGCCGGGTACGAATTTATCTTGTCTCCAAGTCCTACGCGGTTCAAAAGCTCTATACCCTTAGCCTTAGCCTCTTCCTTTGACTTCTTAAGAACGCTCATCGGTGCTACCATTGTATTCTCAAGAGCCGTCTTGTGGGGAAAGAGATTGAACCTCTGGAAAACCATTCCTACGCTAAGCAAAATCTTCCTGCGTTCCTTTGCGGAAATGCGGAATTTTGCGCTTCCGTTTTCACAGCCTGCAATCTGCTGCCCCGCAATAAAGACTTTTCCGTCATCTATATGCTCAAGGTGGTTTATGGCACGCAGAAAGGTTGACTTTCCGGCACCACTCGGACCTATGATGCATACGACTTCGCTAGGCTTTACGGTAAGGGAAACATCATGCAGAACCTGTAGCTGACCAAAGCTGTTGCTGACGTTTTCCGTTTTTATCATATACTGAACGCTTGTTGCGCCTGACATTTCTTCTGACATAAAAGCTCCTGACTACCCTTTCTTTACAATCCGAATCATTCGTAAACCGAATGCCTTTTTTCCAGCCTGCGGAAGAAGAGGGTAAAGACAGCCGTAATAACAAGGTACAAAATCATTGCCGGAATGTAGACCAAAGATGACGTTGTTGAAGACTGAATGCTTCGCGTTACCTTTGTAATGTCTGCAAGGGCAATAAGGCTAACGAGGGATGCGTCCTTAAGGAGCATGATGAATTCATTTCCTATCGGGGGAACAAGCCTCTTTATTGACTGGGGAGAAGAATAACAAGGCGCATGGTCTGGAAGTAGTTCATTCCAAGAACTTCTGCAGCCTCGCTCTGTCCCTTGTCTATAGACTGTATGGCAGCACGGATAATCTCTGAGCAGTAGGCCGCACTGTTAAGCGAATATGCTATAAAGGCAGCCAAAAACTGGTTGTTTATTGTAAGAGCCCTGTTTATCTCCGGCAGACCGTAGTAGACAAAATAAAGCTGCATCAGAAGAGGGGTACCGCGGAAAAAGAAGGTGTATGCAGAGCAAATGCTTCTAATCCACTTGTGCTTAGACATTTTACCCAGTGCGATAAAGATACCAAGCAAAATACCGGCACAAACCGCACACAGAGTAAGAAGAATAGTAATCCTGGCACCCGCCAAAAGCTGAGGCATCCAGCCCAGTATTTTCTTTAATGCATTCATAATCTACTTATTATATGGAGAATCTTTTATTGTGTAAAGCAAATCCCCGCCAAAAATATCGATGTAAATCTTTGAGAGGCTACCGTCGGCAATCATTTCGTCAAGAACCTTGTTAACCTTTTCCAAAAGTTCAGGATTGTTCTTGCTTATGCACACGCCAAAGAATTCTTCTGCAACGCCTTCCCAAACCTTCTTGTACTCGCAGTTGTCTTCGCTAAGGTATTTTACAGCAACAAGTGAGTCTGAGCATACAGCGTCAATTCTCTTGAATTTAAGGTCGTCGTAGGCGTTCATAACCTTGTCGTAACCTTCAGAAATAAAGTTGAGCCCTGTCTTGTCGCGGAGGCTGCGCATGTAGAAGTCGCTGGTAGTTTCTGCCTGGAAACCTACCTTTAGCCCTTCAAGGTCAGCAGGAGTGTTGATTCCCTTGTCTGAATCCTTGCGTACGATTATAGCCTGTGCGTTACCGATGTATGACTTTGAAAAGTTGTAGTTTGCAAGGCGGTCTTCTGTAATAGTCATAGCAGACATAATTACGTCGTAGCGTTTTGTGTCAAGACCAGCAAAGATTCCGTCCCAGGCGGTGTCTACGTATTCAACCTTAAGGCCAAGGCGGCGGGCAATTTCTGCACCAAGCTCAATGTCAAAGCCGATTGGTGTTGTTCCGTCCGAGTCAAAGTATTCAAATGGCGGGTATCCAACTTCCGTTCCAATCTTAAGGACACCTTCTTCTATGGTAAGTCCGCCAGAAGCCACTTTTTTGTTCTTGTTGCATGAGGTCAAGGCAAAAGCAAGTGCCAGTACAGCGCAGGAAGCAAGTAACGTTCCAAAGATCTTTTTCATTTTATCCTCCGTATTTAAAAAAACAAAAAGAGACGCGAAATAATAAACTTCAACGTCCCTTCGTG
>JAGACC010000086.1 GCA_017614295.1 Treponema sp. | reverse complement strand
GCTCTTCTACCGTAGCGGCAAAATTTGTAATCGTGTCTGTCTGGGTAGAAATCTTTCCGTTAAGCAGGTTAACAGAATCATTAAGGCGCTGGGTACTTTCAAAAACGGAGTTTACACTTTCGCTCTGGATGGCAGCCTTAGAGTCAATTGCTTCTATTGCACTTTCCGCAATGCTAACAGAATCCTTGGTGTTGTTGGTTTTGGATTCTACCTCGCGTCCTGTAGAGCCAAGCGTCTGTACGGAAGTCTTGAGCGTAGAAACAAGGTTAAGCAAAGTCTTGTTAAGCATGTTGCAGCTCTTGGCAAGCTCTCCTATTTCATCGTCATTACCAACCGGAATCTGGTGTGAAAGGTCAGCCTTACCGGATGCAATGTCCGAAACGTGAGAAGAAATATTCCTTACGCGGCCAAAAATCTTGTTCGTAGTATAAGAAAGAACCGCAATAAGACAGCCCAAAAGAATCAGAGTTATTACAACGGAAACAAGTATGCTCCTCTTGATTGTGCCCATGATTGAATTTGCATCAAAGTCAGCACCAACAATACCGACTATCTCGCCCTTTGCATCCTTAATAGGAGCATATACGCTGCTTGTCCATCCCCATTCATCCTGTTTCTGAAGACCGGAACTTTCTATAGTGCCTTCGCGCATGGTCTTAAAGGGAGCATCTCCGTAACTTGCAATATCCTCTTCCGTACCAAGCGGCGAAAAGTTTTCCGTATCGCTGGGGTCGCAGCTGCCGTCTACAACGTAAATAAAAACCGTACCTTCTTTGGGAACCATAGTATAAAGGTACTTACAGTTGGTGGCAGTCTTAAGCTTAAAAAGCTCAACGCGCAGGTTCTCGTAATACCTGTCGCTCTCATTAAGCGTCTTTGAAAGCTCAATGAATTTGTCGGGGTCTACAATTGCGGCCGCCCTTTTTGCAATAGGAATACCAGCTTCCCTCGTAATCTTGTGACTAAGGTTTAGAATAGCAGAAACAGAAACAATTGCCATTATTGTAAACGAAATGAAAAGAAATACAGCAGAAAATATAATAGTCTTAAATTTCAAAGATAAAGTATTCATAAATACTATTTTACCATCAATCCTTAAATTTGTCATTAAATTTTTTGTTTTTTGGAGTTTTTGGACGGTAAACTTTCTTCTACTGTGCCCGGTCCTACGGCCCCGGTCAAATTCAAATCAAGATCCCCGCTTTCCGCGGTTTCAACCCCGCCAAGGCGTGGTCACTTCGTGCCGCTACAATCGGGCGTAGGTTGCTATAAAATTCGCCGCCAAGAAAAAGCGGATTAAAAGCCCTTTGCACAATTGCGCCCAGAGTTCTTTGCATTGTAAAGCGCGCTGTCTGCGTCGCGGATGTGCTTTTCGTAGTCAAAAGGAACCTTTGCTTCAAAGTGGGTAAAGCCAACGCTTATTGTTACAGTCTTTGCGGGTGCCTCAGGAGAGTCAAAGGGAATGTTAAGCTCCCTTACCGCAGCACATAGCCTGTTTGCGGCCTCCTCCAATTCCGAAGCAGAAAGAGTGCCGTTAATTCCACAGAATTCCTCTCCCCCGTACCTAAAAAAGGCAAATCCGTTGGTATCTGCAAATTTTACAAGGCAACTGCCAAGTGCTGCAAGACAAGCATCCCCCGCCTGGTGTCCGTAAGTGTCGTTAAAGAGCTTGAATTTGTCTATGTCTATCATAAAGATGCCGGTTACAGGAGGAAGTTTCCCCTCAGAAACCATCTTCAGCACCTCAAAAAGCTTGCGTCGGTTGCAAAGGCTGGTAAGGGCATCGGTATTGCGCTCGTGCTCAAGGATTCTGTTAACGTCAAACCTGCGCAGTGTTATTGAACGGAGCCCTGTTCCAAGAATGGAGCCTAAAAGAAAAAAGGCTACATTGTCCATAATGTCTGCACCCAAAACCGCCTTTGTCTTGTATTTTACAGCTATAAATATATTCGCCAGGGTAACCGCAAGGCAAAAGATGTAGACGCGGAAAGACTTGTCTATTAGCATTACGGGATAAACCGTAAGAAAGCATACAGCCGTAACAAATTCCCTTTCATTCCCCCTGTTAAAGTTTACGATTACGGAAAAAGCGGCCACAAATACAAAGAGTATGTAAAGGTAAAACTGGGGAAAGCGCATCACTGCTTTCTTAAAGAAAAACAAGGAAAGCCTTATTATTAGAGCCGCTATGCCAAAGACAAGGTAGGTAAAGCGCATCTTTGCTTCGGAAAATGGAGGGAATGATGCAACGGAAAGGACAAAGGTAAAGCCAACGGAAATGTTAAGGCAGAGGCGAAGCAGCGTATATTCAAAAGAATTTATAGCGCTTTTGTTTTTTTCGAAAAGTTCTTTCTCGTCAGTAGGAAACAAGAAATCTAAAAAGCTCATTTTCATGTCTTTCCATCTATTATATTAAAATAAACCAAAAACTTTCAAGCATGAGACCTCAATTATGAACAAAAAACATGGAAATCAATTTTGGGCTCCACTACCAGCAAAATCTGGCTGAAGAATCCAGCGGGTTGCCTTACAACCCAGTGCGCGGTAATAGGACTCTGACTCCCTTCGGGGCTTGTAGCTGTGCTGCCTGTTACGCACCTCGCAAATGGATTTTCATCCATATTTTGCTTCCCGTTGC
>JAGACC010000085.1 GCA_017614295.1 Treponema sp. | reverse complement strand
GCCGAATCCCGGTAATGGAGCGGGTAGGGCCCCGCGGAACCCTGGAAAGCCGTAAAAAATGGCAAGAGTTTGCAAATGACCCAAATGGTAGAGCATAAAAAACTGCCGTCCAGATAAAGAAAATTCAAAAAAGTATATTGACAATAAAAAAATTTGTGGTATTATGAAATTAGTTCCGTGAAAGCGGTTTCATAAAGAGGAGTGCCTTTTGAAAAAGTCGGATCAGGTAACAATTTACGATGTCGCAAAAATGGCGGGGGTGAGTCCTGCAACGGTTTCCAGGGTTATGAATGAACCTTCGCGTGTTGCCGTGGAAAAAAAGGAAGCCGTCTTTGCCGCAATAAAAAAGCTGAATTTTGTTCCCAAGGCTGATGCTGTAATTAACGCAAGGCATACATATAAAAAAATTGGTTTGGTTGCGCCCTTTTTTACCCAGGCATCCTTTATGGAAAGAATGAGGGGTGTTTCGGAAGTGCTTGGGCGTGAACACTACGAGCTTGTGCTTTATTCAATAGACAGAACCGACGACTTAAAGAATTACATTAATGCCCTTGTTGCAACGAACAGGGTGGACGGTCTGATTTTTTTGTGCGTTCATCTGGAAGAGGATGTTTTGACGGTTTTAAGGGCGGCAAAGTTTCCTGTTTGTTTTGTTGAGGAAGCGGCAAGCGGTTTTGACAACGTTATCGTAAAGAATCTTGAGGGCGGTCAAAAGGCTGCGGAGTATCTTTATAAGATTGGCTGCAGAAGGCCGGGCTTTATTGGTGAAAAGTCTTCGCTTTCGTATGCGGTTAGTGCAACGGAAGAGCGTTTCCGCGGATATGAATTTTATTTTGCAAACCAGGGAATTGTAATTAAGGAAAACCACATTTGGATTGGCGACTTTACGGAAAAAAAGCTTGACGAGGGAATTAGGGACTTTTTGAACCAGGCGGAGCTTCCGGACTGCGTTTTTTGTTCCAGCGACCTGATTGCGGCTAGGTTCATTGCGCTTGCCAGGGAAAAAGGGATTGGCATTCCTTCGCAGGTGAAGGTGCTTGGCTTTGATAACATTGACATTGCCCAGTACATAGGTCTTAGTTCCGTAAGCCAGAATCTTGATGATTCGGGAAAGATGGCGGCTGAATTGATGTTGGCAAAAATCAAGAGTGAGAACCGGACTGTCGCGAATATGGTTCTTCCGCTTGACATTATAGAAAGGGAATCAACAAAGACTGCTGCTGAATAAAAAAAAATGCATGCAAAAATTGGCAGCAGAAAAAGTTGGTTTTTAGACTTGCAGATTTAGGCAAGATACAGGAGGTTAGTATGAAAAAGTTATTTGGAGCCCTTGCGCTTTCTTTTGCGCTTTTGGCACTGGCAGGATGTTCAAAGAAAGATCCGGCTGCTTCTAATGGAGAAGGTGACAAGACCATTCTTGTTCAGGGTGCTTTCCGCGGCGAAGAGCAGGCCCGCTTTGAGGAGATTATAAAAATCTTTAATGAAAAGACAGGATACAATGTTGTTTATGAGGGAAGTCCCGACTTTGAAGTTCAGATTCAGGTTCAGACAGAAGCTGGAACTCCACCTGATGTTGCAGCCCTTCCACAGCCTGGAACGATGAAGCGTTTTGCTGCAGCGGGATATTTAAAGCCTCTTTCTGACAAAGTTGTAAATGCAATCGATGCAAACTATGCTCCTGTTTGGAAGGAACTTGGTACTGGAAATGACGGCAAGGTTTACGGAGTTTTCCACCGCGTGAATGCAAAGAGCTTTGTCTGGTACAACAAAAAGGAATGGAGCAAGAGGGGCTATTCTGTTCCAAAGACTTGGGATGAACTTAAGGCTTTGCAGGACAAGATGGTTGCTGACGGAAGTGTGCCGTGGGCAGTTGGTTTTGAAAGCGGTGCTGCTTCCGGTTGGGTTGGAACTGACTGGCTAGAAGACATGATGCTGCGTACTGCTGGTCCTGATGTTTACGACAAGTGGGTTAACCATGAAATTGCTTTTAATGACCCTGCTGTTGTAAAGGCCCTTAAGATGTGCGGTGACATTTGGCTTAACCCCAAGTATGTTTACGGCGGTCCTGCAAACATTGTAACTCTTAGCTACGGAGACAGCGTAAAGCCTATCTTTGAAAATCCCCCTGCTGCTATGATGAACCGTCAGGGCAACTTTATTACAGGCTTTATGCAGGAAGAAGTTCAGGCGGACTTGGAAAACAACGTTGGCGTATTTGCCCTTCCTTCTGTTGATGAAAAATGGGGAACTCCTGTTCTTGGCGGTGGCGACCAGTTTGTTGCCTTTACGGACAAGAAGGGTGTTGAAGAGTTTATGGTATTCCTTACTACCTGGGAAGCATGTGCTCCTTGGGCAAAGATTGGAGGTGCCTTGTTCCCCCACAAGAATCAGAACTTTGCTGACTACGGAAATTCTTTGGAAAAGGAAATAGCAAAGATTCTTGTGAATGCAAGCGTATTCCGCTTTGACGCTTCGGACCTTATGCCTACGGAAGTTGGTTCCGGTTCTTTCTGGACTGGCATGGTGAACTATGTTAGCGGTGCGGAAAGTGCTGAGCAGGCTCTTAAGGTTATAGACGAGACTTGGCCGCAGTAAGCGGTTTGCAGTAAAAACGGGCGTGTCCAAAATGATGCGCCTGTTTTATAAAATGATTTTAGTTTAACAAACTAAGTTTTGCGAACTAAGTTTTACAGACTAAAGGAGGAAAAATGCAAATGACTGTAAGCCGCTTGTGCGCCAACAATCTTGTAAAAACTTTTTTGACGCTTATTGCAACGCTTGCCATTTCCTTTGGTGGATTCGTTCTGCTTAAAGGAAATGTGCTTCCCCAAATTCCTACGACACTTGTTGCCGTTGTTTGGGGTGTTTTAAGCGTAATCCTTATTTTTTATTCATTGAATCTTTTGGCGGGACTTTTTCCTACAAAGATTTACAATGGAATTGTTCCCTATATTTTTATTGGGCCTGCCGTTTTGATAATGGGCTGGTATCTCTTTTTGCCTACGATGCGTTCCCTTTACCTTAGCTTCTTGGACAAGGGTGCGTCTAAATTTGTTGGGCTGGACAACTACAAGTTTTTGTTTACCGACCGTTCAATGCTTGTTTCCATCCGCAACACTCTTATCTGGCTTGTATGCGGAACAGGCTTTAGCGTTGTCTTTGGGCTTGTGGCTGCAATACTTGCGGAAAGGTCTGCAATAGAAAAGACAGCAAAGACTTTTATCTTTTTGCCAATGTCCATCTCGCTTGTTGGTGCAGGCGTTATATTCAAATTCATGTATTCGGCAAAATTTGGAGGGGCAGAGCAGACAGGTCTTCTTAATGCTCTTGTTGTTGCATGCGGCGGTGAACCAAAGAACTGGCTTGGCAATGCTCCCTGGAACAATCTTTTCTTGATAGCAATATTTGTTTGGCTTCAGACAGGATTTGCCTTGGTTGTTCTTTCTGCTGCTTTAAAGGCTGTACCAGAAGACATGATAGAAGCTGCAAGGATTGACGGTGCCGGGGAATTTAGAATCCTTATGCAGATTGTAATTCCAAATATCAGGGCTTCCATAATAAGCGTTTCCACTACGATTCTTCTTGCTGCCCTAAAGTGCTTTGACATAGTTTATTCCATGACCAACGGACTTTTTGGAACAGAGGTTCTTGCTTCCCAGCAGTACAAACAGATGTTCACTTTCCACAACTACGGACGGGGTTCTGCAATCGCTATACTTATTCTTATTGGCGTAAGCCCTGTTATCTATTACAACCTAAAGGAATTTAAAAACAGGGAGGCATTCAAATGAAAGCAAAATCTTTGGAAAAAAAATCTTGTTCCCCTGCAAGAATAATTATAACCTTTGTGCTGATTATGATTTGCATTCTCTGGACCATACCGACTCTTGGAATTTTTATTACTTCCTTTAGGAATGCTGATGCAACAAATTCAACCGGTTGGTGGAAGGCTTT
>JAGACC010000084.1 GCA_017614295.1 Treponema sp. | reverse complement strand
TACAAAATTCATAATTTATGCCTCTAAAAAACTAAAAGATAAGTTAAAATTGGCGGAATTCCCGTCGGTTTTATTCTACTATTATTGACTTGAATTTACAAGCGGAAAATTTTCTAATTTTTACTATAAATTTCTTTTGTTGGGGATAGGTATGGGACAGACCAGCATACTTCGCCATGGGCCCTGTTTGCTTGCAACCTTACAGTACCGAGCAAGTGGTATGAGGGTTACCGAATGGCGGTTCTCGCAACGAAGTTTCAAGCGAAAGGCGGTGACGCATAGGGATGGCAGCCGAGTTAGCCATAGGGTATTATGGTAGAGCCAAAAAGAGTTACGTCCATGAAATTTTTTACTTTAAAATGACTTGAATTTAAAGGAAAATATGTCATAATAGAACTATGTCAGAAGAAAAACAAATAAAATCCGGATTTTTTATGCGCCTTTTGAGTTTTATTGTTGGACACGAGGTTGGTTCGGCAAATAAGGGCACGAAGATTCTTAAATCAATACAGAAGCAGCTTAACAAGTCGGGATATAAATTCTTCAATTTAAAAAAAGATTTGATAAATGCCCAGTTTGCAAAATTTGTATATCAGGTTTATTCTGCGGTAGCCCCATTGCGCGAATTTTTTATTCAGAACACCCAGGATGAATTTTATGCGGCCCAGCTTTTGAACTATTCGCTTAATGCGGACCAGCACGAGCTTGTTGCAAAGCTTTCTTCCCAGAGCATTCAGGTTCTTGCCACCAAGATAGAGCTTAAGAGCCTTGCCGAGCAGGGGATGAATTTCTTTGTTGCACTGCGCGACGGTTTGGAGAATGAGAAGGCTGCAGAGATTAACGACACCTACAACGCCCTTGTGCTTTTGAAGCAGTTCTGCGTGATTGACTACTATGCTGGCCTTAGAAAATTCCACGGGGTCTTTAGGGAAAATTCTTTTGAGGAGATTCCGCACTTTGATGCCGTTCCAAATGAATACATGAAGGAATTTGTTATAGACTTCCTTACCGCAACGTCTCTTTTGCTTAGCGTGCAGGACTGGGGTAACGTTTTTGCCTTCCTTAAGAATCTTTCCGGTATAGAAGACCAGGCATTTTTGCGCCTTAAGCAGCAGATTGCGGTTCTTCATTCTATGGAAAACAGCCGCGTCTTTGTTGGCATGGTAAAGCTTGTTAGCCATAATCCGGATGCAGAGCTTCAGGAAAACACTTCTTCCAAAAACATTGTAAAGCCTTATCTAGAAGGAATTTATCAGGAATTCCGCTCTACAGTGGAAGAGATTCACCACAAGAGGGGTATAGAAAGCCAGAAGAAGCTTGTTGACGACGTTTTTGCAGGACACGCACTTATTCCGCTTAAGTTCTACAACGAAAAGGAAAACGAAAAGTACGTGGAATCCGATGCCCACTATTTTGAGCACTGCAACGCCTTCCTCTACCTGAATTCCTTCTTTGCACTCTATTTCCGCGAAGAATTTACCAAATTTATAGAGAATTTTGAGATAATTGCCCAGTGCAACCGCCCCAACTATATTTCCGATTTTACCAGCCTCTACCACGAGCTTAACGAGATGCAGGCCGCCGTTACGGAGCTGGACACAAATCTTGACACTAAGTTTGCGGAGGGCTACAAGCTGAACTCCCTTTACCTTCGCCTTGGTGTGACTGATTCTGTTGTGTCAAACTTTAACATGGAGATTGACTCTATTAACATGAAGGTTAGGGCTATAATAGAAAGATCCCTTAAGGCTTTGCAGAAGATTCTTGTCTTCTACGACGAGATGATTCACGAAAGAAGCCGGGGTACGTTTGACATTATCTCTAACTGGGATGAACTTAACAATAAATTCGAGAACGGATGCCTTCCTCTTCTTAAGCGGACAAAGAACCACATTTCCACCTTCCTTGCCCTTATGAAGAACTTTAGGCAACTTGAATAGAGCTTTATTGAAAAGCCTTTCCTTTTTTGCTACAATGACCTCATGTTCAACAGTTTTACAGGCACGATAACATTTAAAGGCCCGCAAAAATTATGCATAGACACCCACGGAATTGAATGGGAACTAACCGTACCGGAAAGCTCCCTCTTGAACCTGCCGGGAGTAGGTCAGCAGGGAAGGGTGTATTCCTGGCTGCAGCATACGGACACTCTAATGAACCTCTACGGATTCTCTTCCGAAAGCGACAGGGAACTTTTTTTGAATCTTCTAAAGGTGGACGGAATAGGGCCAAAGGGTGCGGTAAAAATAATGAGCAACATTTCTGCTCAAGACTTGGCATCTGTTCTAGAAAGCGGAGACCTGGACCGTTTGCAGAAAGTTCCGGGCGTAGGAAAGAAAACTGCCGGTAAGATGCTTCTTGCGCTAAAGGGAAAACTCTCACTTTCAGACGAATCTTCTTCTTCCATACCTGCAAAAGAGGCACTTCCATTTGCAGACGTTGCACTTGCACTTGCCAACATGGGTTACGAAAAAAAGACCGCCGAGGCTGCAGTTGCAAAGATTGTAAAGGAACTTTCCTCAGATTCATCATTCGCTTCGCAAAGCCAGGTAAAGAAAGAAGACTTGGTTTTCCGCCGTGCAATTGTTGAACTTGCCCAGGAGATGCCGTAATGAAAAGCGTTACCCACAAATCATCCTATCCCCGTAAGACGGATGACACCCTTGACGAGATGAATATAGCCGCTCAGCTTGCAAGCCAGGCCAGCGCAAACGTAGCAAAAGAAAGCGCCGGTAAGACAAAAATTGTCCGCGGAGAAGACCTTTCCAAAGAAAATGACGCTCAAGCTTCCTCCCAGATGCGTATAGTAAGGGCAGACGTTGCTTCTGTAGACGATGCACAAGACAATTCGCTTAGGCCAAAATCCCTCTCCGAATTCTTGGGTCAAAGCGCAATAAAAGAAAACCTTGGAGTGTTCATTGATGCCGCAAGAAAAAGACAGGAAGCCTTGGACCACCTCTTCTTAATTGGACCGCCAGGACTCGGAAAGACAACTCTTGCCCAGATAACCGCCTGCGAACTTGGTGCAGACTTTAAGGTAACGAGCGCCCCAGCCCTGGACAAACCAAAAGACTTGGCAGGAATACTTTCTACCATAACGCCAAGAACCGTTTTCTTTATAGACGAGATTCACCGCCTAAAGCCCGCAATCGAAGAAATGCTTTACATAGCAATGGAAGACTACGAGCTTGACTGGGTAATTGGTCAGGGAGCAGCAGCGCGAACAGTCCGCATACCAATACCTCACTTTACACTGGTAGGTGCAACAACAAAAGCCGGCATGGTAAGTTCTCCTTTAATTTCCCGATTCGGAATAATACAGCGCTTTAACTATTACAGCCGCGAAGAACTAGCATCCATAATCCACCGCTCAGCAAAGATACTGAATGTAAGCGTAAAGGAAGATGCCGCCCTTCTTATGGCAGACTGTTCAAGGGGAACTCCCCGCGTAACAAACAGGGTCTTGCGAAGAATGAGGGACTTTGCCCAGGTTCAGGGAAAGGGAATAATCACAAAGGCAATCGTGGAGCAGGGACTAGAAAAGCTTGGCATAGATTCGCTTGGACTTGAATACGCGGACCGCCAGATTCTTCTTAGCATAATAAACAACTTTGCAGGAGGACCTGTTGGTGCCGACACGCTTGCAATCTCTATCGGAGAAGGCCAGGACACTCTGGAAGACTACTACGAACCGTATTTAATTCAGTGTGGACTTTTGCAGCGCACGCCAAGAGGACGCATCGTTACGGAAAAAGCATACAAACATCTGGGGCTTACCCCAAAGGAAAAGAATTCTAATGAAGACCAGCGACTTTTATTTTGACTTACCACAGGAACTTATTGCTCAGCGCCCATCAGGAAAAAGGGGAGAAGACCGCCTCATGCTTTTGGGAAAAGAAAGCGGAAGCGTAGAGCATCACCTTATGGCAGACTTACCGGACTTGGTGGAAGAAGGCACCCTGATGATTTTTAACAACAGCCGCGTAAGAAGAAGCCGCTGCTACGGAATAAAAACGGACACAGGACGCGAACAGGAATTCATGTTCCTAAACCCAATGACCAGCTCGGACAAGCAAGACAATGGTCAGGGAAATAGCCCTAGCAACGAATCCTGCGAATGGAACACAATGGTAAAGGGAGCCAAAAAAGTAAAGGACGGAAACACCTACCGCTTTGCAGACGGAAGCGAAGGAACAATTGTCCTTAACCAAAGCGACGACGGAACAGAATTCCGCACAATAAGATTCCCCTTCGTACTGGACGAACAGTGGTTCGAACGCAACGGCCACATACCCCTTCCTCCATACATCCGCCGCGAAGACGACGACACGGACAGCGAGCGCTACCAGACAATCTACGCAAAAGAAACAGGAAGCGCAGCATGCCCAACAGCGGGACTCCACTTTACCCAGCCAGTCTTGGACAAACTAAAGCAGAAGGGCATAGACCTTGAATGGATAACCCTGCACGTAGGATTGGGAACCTTCCTCCCGATACGCGCAGAAAACATAGAAGACCACAAAATGCACCTTGAATACTACACCGTCCCCCATTCGGTTGCAGACAAAATAAATGCCGCCAAAAAAGAGGGAAGACCAATACTTGCTGTAGGAACAACAAGCGTCCGTACACTGGAAAGCGCCGCAGACGAAAACGGCATCGTAAGGGGAGGAACATTCGGCACAAACATCTTTATGTACCCCGGCTACAAATTCAAAGTGGTGGACCAGATGTTCACAAATTTCCACACGCCGGAATCCACACTCATAATGCTTGTAAGCGCATTTGCGGGGCGGGACCACATCATGAATGCCTACCAAAAAGCCGTCGAACAAAAATACCGCTTCTTCTCCTACGGCGACTGCATGTTAATAAAGTAAAGCAAAATAATTAATCGGAGATGTAACAATGGGATTCTTTTCTTTTCCTGCAAAGACAAATGAAGATAAGTTTTGGAATTGGTTTTGCAAAAACTCAAAAATGATTTTCAACTTTGAATCAAACCAGGAAGAGGTATTCGACAAGATTCAAAAGGAATTGCAAAAGCTCAATTCAAACTTAAGCTTTGAGATTAGTTCCATAAAAGATGGTAAAAGAGAATTCGTAATAAGTGCAGACGGAATAATTGATGCCTTCCCTGTTGTAGAAAAATTATATAACGCTAAACCAGACTTGTCTGAATGGACATTTGTTAAATTCCGCCCAAGAAGAAGAATGGAAAATTCTATTCGGATTGCAAACAAAGAAGTTTTTCCCAAAGATGTAAAATTCATGTTTATAGATGATGAAGATAAAAGCTAAGTTGGAATAGTTCTTTTCTGCAAGGGATATAATGAAAATGAGCATGACCTTTATAATCAGATTGCATTTTTATTTCTGGATGAAAGCCTTGGAGAATTTGATACGGAAACTT
>JAGACC010000009.1 GCA_017614295.1 Treponema sp. | reverse complement strand
TTCCTGTTCTCCAAGCATAGTTGCATGTGCTACGGAGCCACGAATGTCATCCAGAGCCATACGCTCATCTACGTTAATAGAAGTTTCAAATTCTACTGCAGCGGCATCTGGTCCTTCTGCAAAGCGTCCGCTCCACAAAGCTTTGTGATTGTCTCCGGTAAGAGTTCCGTGGGATTTTGTCTGTTTAGAAGTTGTTTTCATAATAGAAGATTATAGCAGAAATCCATGTTTTTAGGCAACGAAGGTATTGTCTTCATCTTATTCTGGAGCGCATTGCTTGGTTTATACTGTCCCTTCGGGGATGCATTTTTTACGGGCTTTCCGGGGCTTGCCCTCCCGGCCGGTGCTTCGCACGTACTTCGTACCCCCTCCAATCCCGGCTAGGTTTATTGGTAGGTAATTTCTTGACCACAAAAAATTCCAGATGAACTGCAAAAAATTCATACAGAAAAGCAAAAAAAATCCTTATATTCACAAAAAATTCAAGATTAATGCTAATCCACGCAGGTAAAATTCGGGTAATATATAATTATCCGAATTAGAAACGGGAAAAAAATTAAAGAAAGGGGGCTTTTTTCTATGAAAAAGGTACTTAGTTTATTCTTATCTTTGGCAATGGTTGCAAGTGCACTCTCATTCGTATCTTGCAATAAGACAAAGCAGGTAAAAGTTGGTGTTTCTATGCCAACAAAATCACTTCAGCGCTGGAACCAGGACGGCGACAACATGAAGAAGGAACTGGAAGCTGCCGGTTACTTCGTAGACCTTCAGTATGCTAACAACGACATCGCTCAGCAGACAAGCCAGATTGAAAACATGCTCACACAGGGCGACTCAATCCTCGTTATTGCTGCTATCGATGGTAGCGCACTCAAGGGTGTTCTCGACACAGCAAAGAAGCAGGGCGTAAAAGTTATCGCTTATGACCGCCTTATCATGAACAGCGACGCTGTTACTTACTATGCAACATTCGACAACTATAAAGTTGGTACAATCCAGGGTACATACCTCGTAGACAACCTTAAGCTCAAGGAACGCACAGCAGACGATCCAGCTTACATCGAATTGTTCACAGGTTCACCTGATGACAACAACATCCACTTCTTCTTCGGTGGTGCAGTTGATGTTCTTAAGCCATACTTTGACTCTGGCGTTCTCGTTTGCCCATCTGGACAGACTTCAGAAGCACAGTGTGCAACTTTGAACTGGTCTACAGAAGCTGGCCAGAAGCGTATGGAAAACCTTATCGCTGCTCAGGGTTACGGTCCTGCAGGAAAGAAGCTTGACGCTGTTTATTCTTCAAACGACTCTGTTGCACAGGGTATCACAAACGCTCTCGTAGCAGCTGGTTACACAGCAGCAAACTTCCCTCTCGTAACTGGTCAGGACTGCGACAAGCCATCTGTAAAAAACATGATCGCTGGTACACAGGCAATGTCTGTATTCAAGGATACACGTACACTTGCTAGCCAGGTTGTAAAGATGGTTGATGCTATCGCTAAGGGATCTGAACCGCCAATCAACGATACAAAGACTTATGACAACGGAACAGGAATCATTCCTTCATTCCTTTGCGAACCAGTATACGGTGACAAGAGCAACTACAAGTCATTGCTCATTGACTCTGGCTACTACAAAGCATCAGACATTGAATAGTCTTTAACAGAAGACTGAAAGTTAGAACCGCCTGCCGAATAAGTGGGCGGTTTTTTTAGGGACTTTATTTTTTACGGAGGCTTCCAATTGGCAAAAATGTTGTTGGAAATGAAACAAATCACCAAAACGTTCGGACCTGTAAAGGCTCTTAGCAACGTTAACCTTCAGGTAGCGGACGGAGAAATCCATGCGCTTTGTGGAGAAAACGGAGCTGGAAAATCTACTTTGATGAACGTTCTTTCCGGAATATATCCATACGGAACTTATGAAGGAGATATAGTCTATAACGGTGATGTTTGTAAATTCCAAACTATAAAAGACAGCGAAAAAAAAGGTATCGTAATTATTCACCAGGAATTGGCTCTGGTTCCCCTTCTTTCCATCGCAGAAAACATGTTCCTTGGAAACGAATGCGGTTCAAAGGCAAAGATTAACTGGGATGAAACCTTCCAAAAGTGTTCGGAACAATTGGCTGTAGTAGGTCTCCATGAAAATCCACACACTCTTATAAAAGACATTGGCGTAGGTAAGCAGCAGCTGGTAGAAATTGCAAAGGCTCTTGCTAAAGATGTACGCCTTCTTATTCTTGATGAACCTACGGCTTCCTTGAATGACACGGAGGCAAAGAAGCTTCTGGACTTGCTCCTTAAGCTTAAGAAAGAAAAGGGAATTACCTCTATCCTGATTTCCCACAAGCTGAATGAAGTTGCTTATGTTGCAGACACGATTACTGTTATTCGTGACGGTACAGTTGTAACTTCTTTTGACAAGGAAAAAGACGGGGTAGATGAAAATAAAATCATTGCGGCAATGGTAGGCCGTGATCTTACGGACCGCTTCCCCAAGCGTGAACCTCACATTGGTGAAGTTTGCTTTGAAGTAAAAGACTGGTGCGTTGACCATCCTGTTTTTGACGGCATAAAAGTTTGCGACCATGTTAACTTTAACATCCGCAAGGGTGAAGTTGTTGGTATATCCGGACTTATGGGTGCGGGTCGTACCGAACTTGCAATGAGTATCTTTGGTCACAGCTACGGTGCAAATATCCGCGGCCAGATTTTCCTTAACGGCAAGGAAGTTCACTTCCCGGATGTTAAGTCTGCAATCAAGCACGGTCTTGCATACGTTACGGAAGACCGCAAAGGCAACGGATTGATTCTTTCTGAGTCTATCGCAAAGAATACCGTAAGTGCAAACCTTCAGAAGATTGTAAACAAATACCACTCAATCGACATTGACCTTGAAAACAAATATTCGGTTGAAATGGCAAAAGATATGCATACAAAGTGCGCTTCTGTTCAGGAAGACGTTGGAAACCTTTCCGGCGGAAACCAGCAGAAGGTTCTTATAGGCAAATGGCTTTTTGCTGAACCGGACATTCTTATCCTTGACGAACCGACACGCGGTATTGACGTAGGCGCAAAGTACGAAATCTACTGCATTATCAACAAGATGGTTTCTGAGGGTAAGTCTGTTCTGATGATTTCTTCTGAAATGCCAGAAATCTTGGGTATGTGCGACCGCATCTACATCATGAACGAAGGAAAGTTTGTTGGTGAGATGAAGGGTTCTGAAGCGACCCAGGAAAAAATCATGACACGGATTATTGAGTCCGGTAAATAATAATAGAGGAGAAAATTATGGCTGAAAATACCAAAGCGGGAAGTCCATTGGATTTTACCAAAAAGCTTTTAAAAGATCACACAATGCTTATAATCCTTGTTGTGGTTATGGCTATGTTCCAGATTCTTCAGGTTGCTTTGAAGGGAAGCGCAACTATGTTTACCCCTTCAAACATTACAAACATCATCCTGCAGAACTCATACGTTTTGATTCTTGCGGCTGGTATGTTGCTTTGTATCTTGACCGGTGGTAACATTGACTTGTCCGTCGGTTCCGTAGTTTGTCTTGTTGGTGCAATTGGTGGTAAGCTGATTGTTGATGCCAAGATGCCAATTGTTCCGGCAATTATCATTTGTTTGCTTGTTGGTCTTTTAATCGGTGCATGGCACGGAGCCTTTATTGCTTACGTTCACATTCCACCATTTATCGTAACCCTTTCTGGTATGCTTTTGTGGCGCGGTGTTGCCCTTATCGTTCTTGACGGTCTTACAATTTCACCCTTCCCACAGAAGTACTTGAACCTGTTTGCAAGCTATGTTCCAGAAGTATTTATGCCGGATCTGTTGAATGCTTCACAGAACGAAGGCTTGATTGGTCCTGCTACAGACCAGCTTAAGCGCATCCGCCTTATAACAACAATGGTTATTGCTGCAATAATCTGTGTTGTAATGATTGCTTACTCTATCAAGAGCCGTGCAACAAAGATAAAGAAGGGATACGAAGTAACAGACAATGTTTCATTCATCCTTCGCCTTATTTTTGTTCCGGTAGTTGTTCTTCTTGTTTGCTGGCAGTTGGGACATCACCACGGTATTCCTACGGTTTTGGTTCTGATTGCTGCAGTTGTTATTTTCTACAGCTACTACACACAGAACACGGTTCCTGGCCGCTATTTGTATGCAATCGGTGGTAACGCAAAGGCTGCAAAGCTTTCTGGTGTTAACACAGACAACGTTATGATGTTTGCATATACAAACATGGGATTCCTTTCAGCAGTTGCTGCTTTGGTTTGTATCGCACGCTTTAATTCAGCAGCTCCTACGGCTGGACAAAGCTACGAAATGGATGCTATCGGTTCTTGTTTTATCGGCGGTGCTTCTGCATACGGTGGAACAGGTACTATTGGCGGTGCTGTAGTCGGTGCTATATTCATGGGCGTTTTGAACAACGGTATGTCCATTTTGGGTATAGACATGAACTGGCAGCAGGCTGTAAAGGGTCTTGTTTTGCTCTTGGCTGTTATCTTTGATATTGTTTCTAAGCAGAGAAATAAGAAATAGGCATTGGTAAAGAGAGTTTTCTAAAACAATAGAACCGGCAGTCTTAGCGATAAGATTGCCGGTTCTTTTTTTGTGTAAATGTCAATCAGTATAAAACCGATTAACTAAGTTCTGAATCTAATCCAGTTAAATATCAATTATTTATTTTTTTGCAATAGCAGAAATTGCGCTTACAACACCTGCCAAGTTCTGGAAGTCTGCTGGAACGATAATCTTTGTTGCCTGACCGTTGCTTGCTTTTTCCATAGTTTCAAGGCTGCGGAGCTTTATTACGTTTGCGTCAACACCGGCATCCTTAATCATCTTAAGACCTTCTGCTGTAGCCTGCTGAACTTCGCGGATAGCCTGGGCTTCACCCTGTGCGCGCTGAACCTGGGCTTCTTTTTCTGCCTGTGCCTTCAAGATTGTGGATTCCTTTTCTGCTTCAGCCTGAAGAATCATTGACTGCTTCTTACCTTCTGCAACAAGGATTTCTGACTGCTTCTGTCCTTCTGCAATAAGAATCTTTTCGCGGCGTTCACGTTCGGCACGCATCTGCTTTTCCATTGCTTCACGGATAGCTTCCGGCGGAACAATGTTCTTTACTTCAACACGGTTTACCTTGATTCCCCACGGGTCTGTAGCTTCGTCAAGGATAGAGCGCATCTTTGTGTTGATAACATCGCGGCTTGTAAGCGTTGCATCAAGGTCAAGTTCACCAATGATGTTGCGGAGTGTTGTTGCGGTAAGGTTTTCAATTGCAAGCAGAGGATTTTCTACACCGTAAGTGTAAAGCTTTGGATCGGTAATCTGCATGTAAACAACGGTGTCAATTTTCATTGTAACGTTGTCTTTTGTAATAACCGGCTGTGGAGGGAAGTCCAAAACCTTTTCCTTAAGCGAAACATGGTTGGCCATTTTGTCAATCAAAGGTGTCTTTACGTGAAGTCCTGTCTGCCAAGTGGAAGCATAGGTTCCAAGGCGTTCAATAACGTATGCCTGTGACTGCGGTACGATTCTGATGTTTGTGATAATCAACAGCATGATTACAAATGCGGCTGCAATAGCAACATAAAGTCCCATAAAATTCTCCTTTTTGGGTAAATTTTTTTTAACTCAATGCCATTAACCTGACAGTTGTTCCAAATGCACAAGTCTGCAAAGTGGGTGACTCTTGCCTGAGTTTTTGGCATTGTAGTAGAATTTATTCTTCTGAAGGGCTGTCTGTTTTTACAGGTTCAGCTTTTTTTACAACTGCGGTTGCACCTTCAATAGAAACAATTTCACAAAGCTCCCCAACATCCAGTTCGCTTCCGTCCTGAGTTGTGGCTGTCCAAACAAGTCCGTTTACCTTTATTGCACCCTTGCTAAGAGGAGTGATTTTTTCGGTAACTGCAACTTTCTTTCCTATTATACTGTCGCTATTTGTTGCCGCGCGTTTTACAGCCAGCTTCTTTAAGGCTATTGGGCGGGTAAAAATCAAAAGCAGAACAGATATAATAGTAAAAATCAAAAGCTGAATCTGGAAAGGCATCGCTATCATGGAGATAAATACCATTGCAAAGGCACCAATGGCAAACCAGATTGTTGTTAAAGAGAGCGTAGAGACCTCTATTACAATGCAAATCACGCAAATTGCGAGCCAAAACCAGGATGAAAACCAAAATGTTGGTAAAATTGATAGTATCATATTTTTACGGTAGCATAAACAAAAACGATAATCAAGAGCGAATTGTAAACAGGAAATATCTGTCAAAGGCAAAAACTATGGTATTCTTAAAATAAATGTTGTAAAATAAGAAAATTATAATGTTTCTAAAAAAAGTATTACTTTTTTACATCTTTATTGTATTATTAGTATATGAAGAGACTTAAATTTTTATGCCTATTTTTTACAGTTTCTCTTGCACCTCTTTTTGCTCATCAAAAGACGGAAGATCTTTTGCAGGGCTATCTGCAGAATGATTTGAACGTAAAAAAACTTACGGCTTCTCTCCAGAATCAGGTTTTGGAAGACAAAGCAACAAAAATTTCAAACGGATGGAATTTTAGAATAGAAAGCGGAACTGTAACCGTTACTTCTGACGGGGAAAAACGAAAGATAAGCTTTTCACCATCTGCGGAACTTTCCATTCCCCAGCTGAACAACCTTACTCTTGGAGCCTCTGCCGATGTTAAGTACAACGAAGACGACGGTACGGACACAAAGAATAAATCCGTTTACATGAGCGTGGATTTGTATTCAAAGAACAAGCAAAAGCTGGAAGTAACAAAGCTAAAGTCAGAGAGAAGCGTTCTTGAGGCTCAGCGTGCACTGCAGAATGGTCTTATTACTGCTGAAAAGGAATTTTACACTGAATTAAAGTCGCTTTATTCAACAGCAGCATCCATTGTTAATGCGGAAAACGACTTGTACGACGACCAGCTTGCCTTTAACGAAATTAGGGCAAAGGGATATATTGCTGGTTCGCTAAAATACCGTCAGGCAGAAATGAAGGTTCTTTCCGGAGAGCGCAACGTTCAGATAAACAAGCGCGAACTTGAGCGTCAGACAAAAATATTTGCTTCCAAGTGCGGTATAGAATACGAGGGTACTGATGCGGTGGAATTTTTGCCGGATTCAGTTCCTCAGGCAGAAGCAGCGGATGTTCTTTCCTTTAAGAAGGAAACCTTTACAAAAATAGAAAAAGCCACTTGGACAAATTACATCAACACCCTTAACAGGAATGCCGAATCAAAGATTACTGTAAAGGGCAAGGCAGGCTACACTTTTGACAATTCAACTACGGATTCCGATACGGTTGATTTGGGAACTTCCCTTACTTGGAACGGAACGGGTCTTACTGCAAACGCAGGAGTTTCTTGGCCGCTTAGGACAGATAATTTTTATCCGGTCTACACATTTGGTTTTTCATTCAGCCCACAGCCATTCTTGCTTGCCAACATAACCGATCAGCAGAAAGAAATTGCAGAAGAGCAGGAAAAGATAGACATTCAGTCGGCAGAAAAAGACTACCAGACAGAAGTTATTAGCCGTCAGACTCAGCTTTCGGACATACAGTGGAAAAAGAAAACAAACGCAGAGTCGCTGGACATGTACAAAAAGCTTGCTGCTGATGAAGAGAGGTATTACAAGCAGGGTTATGTTACCCTTAGCGAATACAGGAATGCAAAGGCCAACAAAGAGAATTATGAAATTCAGTGCCTTATAAATGATATTGAACTTTTGATTTATAACGATGAAATAAAACTTTTGTTCTGCCGTGATGATGAAATTAAGGCGATCCAATAGGGGGATTTTATGGCTAAAAAGAAAAATAGATGGTTAAAACTTTTGATTATTCTTCTTGTGTCGGGCATAGTGATTGTTGGTGCTTTGAGCGTTGTAAAAAAATTGCTTGCCGCAAAGAAGCTGAACAATACGACATATAAAGTCCGCGAAGAGATTTATGAAAACGCGATAGACATTGCGGGAACTGTTTCCGCTGCCCAGAAGCAGACCCTCCAGGCTCTTTCCGACGGAACCGTTGTGGCAGTAAACGTTAAGCAGGGTGACGTTGTAAAAAAAGGCGATGTGATAATTCAGCTTGACGACACTACGCAAAAATACAATCTTGCCAAGCATGACTACGATATGCAGACAACTCTTATTACCGGTGCAGCCAGGCAATACCAGCTTATGAAAACCCAGAGGGATGCTCTTGTTCAAAAAGTTGAAGAGCGCAAGGTTACGGCTACATTTGACGGAATCATTGCAGACATAGATGTTTCCGTGGGAGATTCTCTGGAAGCAAAAGACTCTGTAGGAACAATTGTTGACGTTTCCTATTTGACCGCCGACGTAGAAATTTCCGAGACAGATGTTTCCAAACTGGCTGTTGGTCAGACCGTAGAATTTACCTTTTCTGCCCTTAGCGGAAAAACCGTTAACGGATATGTTGTAAGCTGGCCCGCTATTGGAGAAGTAACTTCCCGCGGAGCAACGGTTGTAAAGGCAAAGGTTCGCATTGATGAATATCCGGAAGGAATTCTTCCAAACTTCTCTTTTTCCGGAAAGATAAAAATCAGCCCGGACGAAAAGTATCTTATTGTTGAGCGCTATGCCGTTGGCAGGGAAAACGGACAGGCTTTTGTTCAGCTTGTGCCCAGCGGAGAAAAAATAAATGTTACCGTAAGCCCTTATACTGCTGAGTATGTAAAAATAGAAAGCGGACTAAAGGGTGGTGAGGTTCTAAAGGCTCAAAGCTCTGCAGAAACATCCGGTCGCAGAAGAGGCGGCATGGGAATGGGAGGCATGGGTGGAGCTATGCGTGGTGGCATGGGCGGCGGAATGGCTCCGCGTGGAAGATAGGAGTTCCTATGGCAGAATCCGTAATAACCATGCAAGACGTAAAGCGTACATACACAATGGGAGACACACAGGTCTTTGCCCTTAGAGGAATTTCTTTTGACATAACCCAGGGAGAATTTGTTACCATAATGGGTCCATCCGGTTCAGGAAAGTCAACCTGCATGAATATGATTGGATGCTTGGACAGACCTTCCAGCGGTATTGTAAAGATAAACGGAAAAGAAACTGCTTTGATGGACGAAAGTGAATTGGCTGAACTCCGCAACAAGACAGTTGGCTTTGTTTTCCAGCAGTATTTTTTGCTTCCCTCAAAGACCGTCTTGGAAAACGTAATGCTTCCTCTGCGTTACGCCGGAGTAGAGCGCAAGGAAAGGGCAGAGTTGGCAAAAGCAGCTTTAAGTAAGGTTGGCCTTGCCGAGAGAATGAACCACCGTCCCCACGAACTTTCTGGTGGTCAAAAGCAGCGTGTTGCAATTGCCCGTGCCACAGTAACAAGTCCCCGCATAATTCTTGCCGACGAACCAACCGGTGCTTTGGACAGCGAAACAGGAAAAGCGGTAATGCGTCTTTTTAGGGAAATAAACAGAAAGGGAACCACGGTTGTTATTGTTACGCATGACCCCCGTGTTGGAGCCGCATCTGACCGTTGCATAAGGATTTTTGACGGAATGATTCAGTCTGACCAAAAGCAGGAAGCGGAACTGTTTGATTCATCAGAAGAAAAGGCTTCTTCCACACAGGAGGCATAGTTTATGTTTGAAGATTTTTTGAACGCTTTGCAGAACTTTAGGCGCAACAAGACAAGAACCGTGCTTTCTCTTTTGGGAATTATTATTGGCGTAGCATCTGTAATCGTAATCATGAGTATGGGACAGAGTTCCACAATGCAGATTCAAAACACATTCGGTTCTTCTGGCTTGGACATGGTAAGCATTGGTTCCGGTTTTATGCGAAAAGGTGCCGCTGCTGTTACCATAGAATTTAACGAAGGCTTCCGCGAAGATTTGTTTGGCAATGTTTCGGGAATAAAAAAGATCTGGTACAAGAACAGCCTTTCTGGAACGGTAGCCTACGGAGACACAAGTGCAAGTGCTTCCTGTACCGCTGTTGAATCCGGTTACATAGAAGCTTGCGGTCTTAAGGTGGAACAGGGCAGAAGCTTTGGCGTAACGGATGATGCCATGGGAGCTCAGAAGATAATATTGGGAAGCGAAATAGCATCTTCACTCTTTCCAAATGGAGATGGAATCGGCAAATACATAACGCTGGTTGCAGACAAAGTGCCTTTCAATTTTGAAGTAATCGGTGTGTTTGCAGAACAGAATTCCGGCATGGAATCTACGGCTAACGGTTGCTATATAACGCGAGGATTCTATTCAAAAAAAATAGCTCCAAACCCAACTGCATCCACGGTAATGGTTCAGGCGGTTTCTTCTTCAAAGGCAACGGAACTTTCGCAAACTTTGGAAACTTACTGTAAAAATCTTTCGGGAACGGAAGGCTCTGTAAGAATTATGTCCATGCAGACAATGATTGACCAGGTTAGCCAGATAACAAACACCCTTTCCATAATGCTTTCTGGAATTGCAACGATTTCTCTTTTGGTTGGAGGAATCGGAATCATGAACATAATGATTGTTACCGTTACGGAACGCAAGCAGGAAATAGGCATACGGAAGGCTCTTGGCGCAAGTCCAAACACCATAAGGCAGCAGTTCCTTATTGAATCCGCAAGCATAACCCTTATGGGAGGAATAGCAGGAATCATCTTGGGAATAGCAATCAGCATAGCGGTGGAATACGTGCGCTCACAAAACATCGTAATAAGCTTTAACTCCTGCATAATAGCCTTTGTCTTTTCCGTATTCGTCGGAGTCTTCTTTGGTCTAAGCCCAGCTTCCCGTGCAGCAAAGCTTGATCCGGTCGTAGCTCTTAGCGGTGAGTAAAAGTTATAAGCTTTTAAGTTCTTTTGACATATTTTTTGTAATGGGGTATATTTCCGGTATGAAAAGAAAATTGTTTGTATTGGCAGGAATAATCGCATTTATTTCTGCGGCAGTCTTTGCAAAAGAAAATGTTATGACGGTTGATACGAAGGATTGCTCCGTATCTGTTCCCCAAGGCTGGTGCGCTATGAATTCCTTTCGGATTGTAAATGGCACAAGCGTGTTATGTCTTTTGGCTCCCGAAAAGCAAGGCGAAGCTTTTCAAAGCAACTGCAACATTACGTCCAGTGTTGTCGATAAAAATGTTACCGAAAAGGCATCTCTGCAGGCAGGCAAAAAACAACTTGAAATTCTTTTTCCCAATTTTAAGATGCTTGAAGAAGGAAAAAATTATCACATCTATACTGCTACGATAAACGGCCTGAATGTAAAGCAAGTTCAGTTTATAAAAATCAAGGACAATAAATCCTATATCATCACCGGAACAAGTCCAGTGGAAAATTTTGATTCATATTACTCTGAGTACAAGAACATTTTTAAGTCATTCAAAATAAAGCCTTCAGCCATAACTGATGATTCCATTGAATTGACTACAAGCGACTGTTCGGTAAGATTACCTGTGGAATGGCTTGGACAGTATACAAATTCTTCTACCATCTTTAATTTTGCCTGCCCAGCTGATTCAAAAACCGGAGTGTGCTCAAGCGTGTCTCTTTTAAAGGAAACTTTGGACAAGGCATATACCACCGGGGAATATTTGGATATTCTGGAAAATTACTATTCATCAACTGTTAAGGATTTTAATCTTGTTGACAGGGGCGAATACTTCCATGTTTATACAGCTTCCAATAGTGATGGTGTTGACATAAAGGAAGTTCAGTTTGTTAAGAGCAATAAAAAGAAAACATATTTTCTCTTTACCTGTACGGCTTTAAAAGATAGTTACGATTCCTATGCAGAAACGTTTGCCGAAATAGCCGAATCCTTAAAGATAAAGTAATAACGTTTTACTTCTTTCCGCTTTTGAACTTACCCTGGGCAATAAAGTCCATGCGGCTTTTTTGCTTAGCGGAAAGTCTTGGCGGAGTAGCTTTGTCTTCCTGCTTTTTTGCAAGAGCCTTTTCCTTTTTCTTTATTTCCTGGTTGTAGGGGTTCTTTGATGACCAGACAGGAGGCTGCGGGTTTGGGTCTCCTCTTTTTACATATTCTGCCCATTCGCCATCTTCCGGAACTTCAAACTTCATGTGTTCTCCCGTAACCGGGTGGTCAAATTCCAGCGTGCGTGCATGAAGGGCGAGCCTGTTAAAAGGGTCTGTCTTTGCGCGGTAGTTTTCGTCTCCTGCCAGAGGGTAGCCTTTGCTTGCAAGGTGGGCGCGTATCTGGTTTTTCTTACCTGTATCAAGGGAAAGCTCAAAAAGCAAATGGGTTTTTCCCCTCAAAAGAATTTTATAGTGGGTACGGGCCGCAACAGTTTTTGCCTTGTCGTCCTTGTCATGGGGAACATATCCTACGTGGTGGGCGTTTTGTGCCAAAGGGTCGTCTATAAGTCCGCTGTCTTCAAGTGGTAAAGCCTTGCGGGAAATTTCTGCAACAGCGTGGTAAAGCCTCTCCGTTACCATTGTATGCCAGCTGTCCATGATTTTCTTCTGCATCCTTTCGTTAAGGGCAAACATCATGACACCGCTTGTGTCCCTGTCCAGACGGTGAACGGTAAAAGGCTTGTGTCCTGCAGAAAAACTACCCCGTGAGCGCATGATTTTTTCCAGAAGGTCAAGTGCGGTTCTTGCCTTGCTTCCAGGATATGGAACGGAAAGAAGACCCGTTGGTTTGTTTATAACAACAATGTCCTTGTCTTCGTAAAGAATTTCTATCTGCTCGTGGCCATAGTCTGCCTTGTGTTCGCGCTTAAACTGGGTGCTTGCCTTTACGTGGTGCAGTGTCTTGCGTGGCGGAGGATTCATTTCTTTTTGTTTCCCATCATTTGAATAAAGATAAAGAAAATTACAATCAGTATGATAAGGTAAACAAGAGCCATAACCTGAATAGCCTGCTTGGAAAGCTCATTCCTTAGCGTAATGAATAAAATTCCCGTGGCAAAGGTAAGACAGCCTATCAGGTAAAAGATAAAACTGCTAGGCTTAAAAAGAGGCGTCTTTTTTACGGCTTCCGGCCTACCCATAACAAATGCAACTGTGCAAAAGAAAAAGGCGGCCGCTAAGAAAATAATACCTAATACCAATGGCGAACTAATCATAAGTCCAAACTCTTTGCTACTTTGTAGTTGGCGAATTGAACCATTCCGGCTCGTTAAGGTGAAGCCTTGCATTGGGTTTTCTTGTTATGCTGAATGCATAAGCTGTAGCCTCGTGCTTAATGGCAACCTTTGTCGGCTGGGAATTAAAGTAGGTGCAGTTCATGGAAGAAAGCTTGTTCTGTGCGCGGACAGTTATGTATGTGCTGCCAGCTGGGGCGCAAGAAAGGCGGCATGCGTATACAACAGGGCTTCCTACAACCGTGTATTCTGTTTCTACACCGGCTTTGTAAACGGAACCGCAGTCTATTCCGGCACCAAGACCAGTTATCTTGCGGTCAATGTTAAAGTTGTCCTCATATTTCGTAAAAATGGAATTAAAAACAGCCTTACATTCGTCTGCACATTCAAGCGCGTAAATAAGAGCATCCTTGCCGGAATAAAAGTCAGGGAAGAAAGCAAGAAGACCGTCACCTGTAAATTTGTCGTAGATGCCAAAATTTTCTTTTACCACGTCTATAAGCATGGTATTCAGCTCGTTTACGAATTCCGCATAAAACTGGGGCGATTTTGCGCGAAGCATAAGCTCGGTTGAGCGGCGGATGTCTACGGAAAGAATTACGGCGTCAAATTCTTCAAGCTCTGCAAAAGGCTTTGCAAACTCCTTGTCCTCCAGCATTTTTTGAGCGGCCTTGTCCTGAACGCGGGTCATATACTTCATAAGGCGCAGCTGCTGCTTGTTGTTGTAGCGTTCCGTAAGAGCCTTAGCCAAGGGGTTGTCCCTAAAGAGCTGGAAAACAGGATGCTCGGAAGACCTCTGCCGTATGCGGATTAGTTTTTCTGCAAGGTCCGGCGGAAGGTTGGATTCCTGCTTGGCAAACAGTTTTTCCTGGTTGTCCATAAGCTCAATCATGGTGTTGTACATTTGGTTGCGGAAATCCGGCGCATTCTTTAGCGTATTATAGATACTGTTAAAATTTGCTTTGGAAGTGTCAATCATTCTTACGAGTATATAATAGAAACGAATTTTATGCTATAGAGTAAATTTTAGGTAAAAATGCCACTTTTTTTACAAATTCCGCATACCGTTTTGCGTCAAAGTGACACAGTTTTTTTTGATGATGTTTTTGGACGGTGCTTTTTAGGACGGTAGTCCTGATGGCTCTACCATTCATTTCTTGGAAAATTCGACTCGTTCTGTTTTGTTACGGGCTTTCCGGGGTTCCGCGGGTCCCTTCCCGCTCCATTGCGGTGCAACCCGCCTTTGGCGGGCCCCTCCAATCCCGCGTAGGTTACAACGAAGTTCCCCGCGTAAATTACAACGAAGTTCCCCGCGTAGGATTGATATGCCAAAAAGTAAAAGTTGGCACGGAATCTGCTTAACGTTAAGTGAAGGGTAAAAAAAATACCCAAAAACTTAATTCATATTTGGAGGCATAGATTATGAACGAACTTGCTTTGTTTAATTCACTTTTTGAAGACGGATTTGGATTCCCCGAATTGCGCAAGACACATTTTGGAATGCCAAAGGTTGACGTAAAGCAGAATGGCGACACCTATGTTTTGGACATGGACTTGCCCGGCCTCACCGAAAAGGATGTTGACCTAAGCCTAAAGGACAATGTTCTTACAATTTCTTCCACCCACGAGGAAAAGAAAGAAAACAAAAAGAACAGCGAATGGATTGTCCACGAGCGCACGTCTTCTTCCTTTAGCCGCAGCTTTACCTTGCCAGACGACGTTGAAGGCTCAAAGATTTCCGCCTCATTCAAGAACGGAGTCCTAACCATCACAATGCCGCGCAACAAGGCCCTAACCGAAAGCAAAAAAATCGCCATAACAGCCGCATAAAAGCACATCCTGCTCTAGCGCAAACAAAGGTCTCCTCCACGGGAGGCCTTTTTTATTCCTTGACGGCATAAATTGCGCAGACTATAATATATACACTAAATTAATGACTTGCTGATATGTGGAGGCTTTTATGAGAAAAATTATCCAATTAGTTCAGGAGAGAAAATGACATTCACGGTAATTGGCAAGGAAAGAATTGAAAAACTGTTTCTAATAAATATTCTAGGTACGTTGGAAGCATTAAAAAACAAAAAAATAACAATTGATGAAAGTGAAGCGATAATTTTTACACCGTACACTTTTTTTACTTTGGAAGAAAAAGGTGTTAACAAAAAAATAATTGATTTGCTTCAGGAATGTTGCGAACTGGAAGATGTAGAATCGCTGTGCCCAGACAAATTAGATAAGGTAATAGAAGAATTAAAACAAAGAACATTAGCCCTTTTGGATAAATATGAAGAAGATAAAATGCAAAAATGGGTTCAAATAGATGATGTTAAATAGTTAGCCATAAGGAATCCAAGTAGATGTTCAGTTGGAAATTATGCAGAAAAATATTTAAAAGCTCATTATGGGGAAGGATTGGATGCTGAAGCGTCTGCTTTATTAAAACAGAGAGCTGAAATAATGAGTAATTCTGGATATAAATATACGGAGGCCGTAAAATGGATTTTAAACGAATTGTAGTGCTTTTTGTATTCTGCTTTATCTTTTTTTCATCTTGCAATAAACAAAATAAGACATCACAGACTATTGCTAAAGAAGAAAATCCTGTGGCAAGAAGAATAGATACCAAAACATTTAAGCCAGAGAATGTTAGCAAATTGTTCTATAACAAAGACCTAAAAGCTATTGATCTGCTTTTTGAAGACAAAGACTTTTTTGAAAAGTTCTCAAAAACACCTTATGCGGTAGGTGTCGTAATGAGCTTCTTTTCCGATGAAGTTTTTCAGCCATATATTGAGAAATTAAAAAAATCCAATCTTCCTGTAATGGAAGACCCCAATAATCTTTTGGATGCAATCGTATTCAGAGAATTTGATTGTATTCCTTGGTTGCTTGAACAGGGATTTTCCCCGTATGAGTATGTAGACTACGGAACTGGCTCTGAAATGAATGCATTTGACTGCATACACTGGCAAGAAAAACTTGTCAGAATGGGCAGCACCTATGACACAGAAAACAAAGTGTATATTTTGTCTCAGGAGGAAAAAGAAAACATAGAAAAATTTGAAGAAGTCCGCAAGTTGCTAACGGAATATACCAAGGAAATACCTGCGGAAAGAAAAATAAATTCCAAGACCTTTAAGCCGGAGAATGTGGAAAATCTCTTCTATGAAAAGAAGCTAGAACTTATTGATCTGCTTTTTGAAGACAAAGACTTTTTTGAAAAGTTTTCAAAAACACCTTATGCGATAGGTGTTGTAATGCGTTTTTTTTCTAATGAAGTTTTCTCGCAATATGTTGAAAAGTTAAAAGAATCAAATCTTCCGGTAAAAGAAAACAAAGCTTGTCTTTTGGATGCAGTTGCAAATTTGGAAGCGGATTGTATACCCTGGCTAATTGAACAAGGCCTTTCTCCGTATGATGTCATAAACTACAATGGTGCAGATATGAATGCGTTTGACTGCATAGATTGGAAGGAGAATCTTATTAGAACGTGGAAAATCGCTGATTCCGATAAGGAAAGATACATCAATAAGCTTGAAGACATACGCAATGTGTTAACAAAAGATGCAAAAACGAAGGGCAGATGTTCTAGTACAGCGCACGAATAAATACCGCTGTCAGGGGCGGCCAGTTATCCAAAACCGCTGTACTAGAACTTGTAGCTTAGAAGTGACTTTTGACCTTAATACTTTCCGTAAACATCGTACAGGTAAATCTTTCCGTCTTTTTCGTAGTAAGTGGCATAGCGTCCTATAAAAACTTTTTCCTGCGCGGTGGGGCGTGAAAACTTGTCATAGAACCTTGTGTTTTCGTCTACAAATACGTCTATCATTTTGCTTGGGAAAGCTGTTTTCATTTGAATTTGTTTGCCTTTTGTTCCTACAACATCGATTTTGGCTTTTGTAAGTTTTTCTGGAACAAAACGGTCGGCATCGTATTTTGTGTTTTCTTTTAATGCCCTTACTTCTACGACTATTTCTTCTCCATTGTCCTTATATTTTGCTACAAGATAGCGGCAATACTGTCCAATCTTTAGTCCGCGCAGTGAACCCTTTGAGCCGTTTTCTTTTATAACGTTGCAGTCAAAGCTAAACAAAGTGTCTTTAAGTCCAAAGTTTTTGTACTTGCCGTCTTTTCTTGCAAACTGAATTGAGCCTGGGTTAAAGTCTATTTCCCTGAGGTAACCGTATGCATCGTAAACAGTATATTCCAATTCGTTATCAAGTTCGTCACTCCAGCCGTCCCAACCGTCTCCGCTTTCATCGTCAGACTTCCATCCGTCATCATCAGCAGAGGCTGTTTTTGATGATGATGATTCTGGAACTGATTTTGTTTTAAAGTCATATTGTGCGGGAAGCATGTAAATGTCTCTTAGAAAAAGCTTTCCTTCAATATCTTCCATTACAAGCCTAATTTTTTTTGAGCCTGAATAAATATTCCATTTGTTGCCTACTTCTATGTTGTTTTCGTTAAAAAGCCTTGCCCCGGCACAGTCATACATAACCTTGTTTCTTGAACCGTATGGGGTCATGATGAGCTTTTCGTTACCAAAGGTTTGGTAAGTTCCCTCAATGGTTTTTAGATCAACGCCTTTTCCCCTGTATATCTTTCCGTAATATTCAGAAGCCATTATGTAAACGTCAATAATTTCGTTCTTTTCGTTATAATGGCAAAGAACGAATTTCCCCTGCAACTTTTTTAAATCCATCTTGGCAATGGGTTCATCATTCGTATCATAGAATTTAACGTCCGGAGCAAGTGCATACTCTTTGTGAGATTGAACAAGACCAATAGAAAGATGATTGTCGTCCACAACGCTGTAAACAAAGCTTTTAATATAGTCTCCCCCTGCAAAAGCAGACAAACCGAATGCATAAAGCAGCAAAGAAACAAAGGCGAATTTAACTTTTCTCATGGCTTTCTCCTTCATAATAAAAAAGAATTTATTTAAATTATATAGTGGGGGGGGTATTGTCAACGAAAACATATAAATTCTTCTTGTACTAACAGAGATAAAACTCTATACTCAAAGGAGAGACAAAAGCATTGAAATTGATGAAGGAATACTGCAAGATTTGCTAAATCAACGGAAGAACTATATAAAATCAAATACTGATATACTCACGTCTGGTATTGCTCTTGCAAGCTATATTACGACAATGGTTTTTACAGTCGTTGGTATGGAGAAAATACCTCTGTTTGCAAAAATCATCGGGCTTGCAATGTTGGTTTTTTACATAGGTATGTTTTTTTGGTCTATCTGCTATTCAAGATATTCCGTAGAGGCATTTTACAGGGATATTACATCGTGTTCAAAAAATCATAATTTCTCATTGCTAAAAAACAAAGAGAACATACAGTTCGTAGAAAAATATTTCTAGTGTGTCTTATCCAGTTTAAAAATTCCGCGAATCATGCTATACTGCCTGAATGAAAAAGCGAAAAATTTGTGTGCGGTTGCTTTTGACTCTTTTGATGCTTGCTGCTTTTTTTATGGAATCTTGTGTTTCTGCGCCGGCGGGGAAGGAACCTCAGAAGAAAAGTGACGAAAAAAAACTTGAAGCCTCCGTTCAAAAAATGACTATGCGACAGCTTGCGGGGCAAATGGTTGTATGCGGTTTTACAGGAACCGAAATTTCTCCCGAATTTAGGGCTTTTCTAAAAAAATATTGTATTTCCAATGTAATTTTGTTTTCCGACAACATGCGTAGCGTTGAGCAGACAAGGCGCATTTGTTCAGAAATTCAGGCTATTGTAAAAGAGACTACCGGTTTTGAGGCATTTATTTGCACGGACCAGGAGGGCGGTAAGATTGTTCGTCTTCCGCAGGAGCTTCTTTCTCTTAAGGGGGCTTCTTATTATTCAAAGAACAGGACTGCATCGGATGTTTTTAAGGCTGGGGAAGTTACTGCGATGCAGCTTAGGCTTTGCGGAATAAATGTAGATTTTGCCCCGGTTATGGATATTAATTCAAATCCAAAGAATCCAATAATCGGAGAGCGCTCTTATGGAAGCAAGTCCAATACCGTTGTTGAATACGGTTTGCAGATGGCTTCCGGTTTGCGGCAGGGCGGTGTTATTTGTGCTGTAAAGCATTTTCCAGGTCATGGCGACACGGATACGGATTCCCACCTGGCACTTCCTTCCGTTAACAAGTCCTATGGCCAGCTAAAGCAGTTTGAACTTCTTCCCTTTAAGGCTGCGGCAGAGGCAAAGGTTCCTGTTGTTATGACCGCTCATATTATGTTTCCAAAGATAGATTCAAAATACCCTGCAACCATGTCCCACAAGATTTTGACGGGGATTCTTAGGCAGGATTTGGGTTTTGACGGAATAATCATAACGGATGATTTGGAGATGGCCGCCATACGAAAGAATTTTGGTATTGTTGAAGGTGCTGTCTCTGCAATTAAAGCCGGTGCAGACATGGTGTGTATCTCGGTGTATTCAGACGGGGCTGGAAAAATAAGCGACGCTTTTGTAAACCAGATAAGCCGTTCCCGCCTGGAGGAATCCGCATTAAGAATCTTAAAGGCAAAGGCTTCTGTCCGCGGAAACACTAGCGATAGTTATTCTTCCAAAGAGGTTTCTTCCCTTATAAAAGAATATAATTCCCAGATGAAAAAGCTTAACTAGCGGAACTTAAAACAACATACGCGGGATTGGAGGGGCCGCCAAAGGCGGTTGCGTTAGCAATGGAGGTGAAAACCGGAACCCCGGAAAGCCCGTGGCGCATAGGCATGTCCGCTCGAGTTAGCCATAAGACAGGATGGTAGA
>JAGACC010000008.1 GCA_017614295.1 Treponema sp. | reverse complement strand
TGGAAGAGCGTTCAGAATACGATTTACAGGATTCTTCTTATTGTAACGCTTCTGGAGCTTGCCTTTGACATTATAAGCGTGATTACGAGTGTTCACCGCGACAAGTACCCCAGGCTTAACGACTTTTTTTCCGTTTCCTACATTGTGCTGATGATTCTTTACATCTACACCGTGGATCTGTATACGGTTTCCAACACATTCTATCCGGGGATGAATAAATTCCGCAGGAATATAAAATTTGCAGAGCTGGGCATTATTACCGTTGGCCTGATTGCTTCCCTTGTGGTGATTCTTTCCACCAAGCTTTTGTACGGCGGAGAGGGGGCTTTTATCTATTCCTATGGACCTCCAAGCGACACGGTTTATTTCTTTTCCACCGCTTCCGTAATATTTGTCCTGTGCATCCTGATTGCAAACGTGCGCCATATTCCGGTTAGAAGGCAGCTTTCCATTTATTCCTTCTGCATAATGGAGGGAATCGTAGCCCTTGTGCAGATGTTCAACAAGGAGCTTTTGATTGTAGGCTTTGGTTCTGCAATTGCGGTTATGCTGATGTATTTTACGCTGGAAAACCCGGACATGAATATTATTGCAAAGCTTAATGCCGCAAACCACCGCTCAAGGGAACTTCTGCTTAACATTCTGCCTGTGGAGATTGCGGACCGCCTTACCGAAGAGCCTTCCACTTTTACCCAGCAGTTTGACGACGTTACGATTATGTTCCTGGACATAGTTGATTTTTCTGGGCTTTCCAACAAGATTGGTGCTGTTAAGACCGTTAAGCTTTTGAACACTCTCTTTTCGCGCATAGACGACCTTCTTGGAAAGTATTCAATAGAAAAGATAAAGACTATTGGGGATTCCTACATGACTGCAGCCGGAGTTCCTGAGCCTTACGGGGACAACTGCAGGGAAACCATTGACTTTGCAAGGGAAATTCTTTGTACGCTTAAGGAATTCAACCAGGAATTTGGCACCGATCTTAAGATTCGCATTGGGGTGAACTGCGGTTCGGTTGTTGCAGGTATTATTGGAAAGCGCAAGTTTATCTACGACCTTTGGGGGGCTAGCGTTAACCTTGCTTCTCGCATGGAAAGCTACGGTGAGTCTAACCGCATAAATGTTTCGCCTTTTGTAATGGAAAAGCTTAAGGATTACTCGGAATACAGTTTTGAACCCCGGCAGGAGATGGAAATTAAGGGCTTTGGTAGGCTTAAGACTTATTTTCTTAACTGATTTTTTTGCTTTTTGAGATTCTACACCAGATCCAGATAAGCCTTTACCGCTTTTTGCAGTTCGCTGTAGATTAGCCTTGAATAGTAAATTGGCTTTAGCATAGGGTCATTTTGTGCCGCTTCGGGGAGTTCCTTTACTTTAGCAGAAAGCTGTCTTTCCGTAGGGAACACAAGTGCTGCGGCATCCTTCCCCTTGGAATTTAATATCTGCGAGTCTATTTCCGAAAGCTTTGCGTTTACTTCGCGGACTTTTGTTCTGTTCTGGATAGCGCTTTGGCAAAGAGTTAAACCCTTCTTGGAAAGTGCCTGCAGGTTCAAGAGGTTTTCCTTAAACTCCAAGAGTACATTCTCAAAACTTGGCAGGGCATTTTTTTCTTCTTCGGCCTTGATGCTGCTGGAGTTTTTTTGCGCCTGCTCAAAGAACTTTTTCTTTGCTTCCATTAGCTCTTCTTTTTTTGCACTGCATTCAAGAAGCAGCTCCTCCGGGGAAGAAATGCTTATGTTTGGAATTGCAAGGCTCTGGGGAGTTAGTGTAAAGGTTGTCTGTCCGTCTTTTAGCGCTGTTAAACAGTTGCTTTCAAACCACCATGCAAAGAGGGACATTCTCTTGTCTGTAAGGATGGCGTTTCCCATGTAGTCTTTGGAAAGGGATGGGGATGCTCCAAGAAGGGATGCCGTTCCGTCGCTTTCTGCAGTGTGGGTTCTGGACGAGCTTCTGTGTGCCCTCTCTTCAAACTGGGAGCCTCTTATGTGGGTCTGTTTTCCGGGAAATCCCAAGTCCATGCCTGCTAAGTAGATTCTTTTTGCACCGCAGGTTCTTGCAAAGTCCCATGCCGTGGTTGCAACGCTTCCTCCAGCACCAAGCTTTCCCTTTTGCCCAAGGCGGTTTTCAAAGTATTGCCCAATTGGAAAAAGAGATGAACACATAACGGTTTCCCTGCATTCAAAGCGGAATACGGAGGGGTAGGCTGCACTTTCGGTAATCAAAACGGAAGACGGTGCTTTTAGGAATTCCAAGTGGCGGGCGCATGCATACTGGGGGTCTACAAGAACAATAAAGTCTGGTTCTATGCCTGCTTTTACCAGTGCATGAAGGGCTGTATCCACGCATACAAGTACGCAGCTTTCCTTTAGCTTTGCCAAATGAGGAAGAACCGTTTCCAGCGAAGGCCCAGCCGCAAGTATTACGAATGGAAGCTCTGTGGCCTTTCCACCAAGCTGCAAGAGTGCGCTTCTGTATTTTCTTACACCGTCGCATTTTGCAAGGTAGGGAAGGTTTGCCATGCTGTTCTTCATCCAAAGCCTTGAAAATTTTTCCAGAGTGTTTGTGTTTATCTCGTCCTTCTGAAGGCTTCTCTTAAAAAGTTCAAGGAATTCGTTTGCAAAAGAAGGGTCGTGTGCCGTATGAGCCTTGGAAGAATATATTTTTATGCGCTCAGCCTTGTAGCTTGCAAGAACGGAAACAGCAGTGTTGGCATTTGTCTTTGTTACAAAGATAAGGTTCTGGTGGGAAAAGACTTTGCTAAAGTCCAGAGTGTTAAGGGCTGCAAAAAGAAAAAGCGGATTGTTTTCTATAAGTATAAGCGGTGTTGAAGGGTTTGCTTCTGCAAAAGCGATTGGTGCGTAGCCAAGTCCAAAGCCAAGGAATACCGCTGCGTCAAAGTCGTTCCTGTTAAACTGCTGGACAAGCTGTTCTGCTTCACGCTCCGGGTTGTATTTTGAATGCAGGGGAATTGCCGCAGTCTTAGCCCCTTCCGCTCCTGCCATATCCGCTGTGTAAACCGCAGTAGGGCTACCGTTCTTTGCCGCAATAAATTCCAGTGGAAGGGGAGATTTGCCTTCTTCCGTCTCCTTTTCAAAAAAAGCAATGTCTTCGCAAAGAATATCTTTTAGCGCGGGAAATCTTTTTGCAAAGAGGTCAATGTTAGTATTCCAGATTGAGTTCAATTGTCATGTTCTCCGTAACTGCTGTTCCCGGTGCAGGAGACTGGCTTACAACCCAACCTTCGCCGTTTATCTGGAAATTCAAATCCTTGCGGCCGTCAACAATTGGCACAAGATCCCTCTTTGGTCTTCCGGTAAAGTCCGGTACCGTCTTTCCAATCTGAATCGGCTGGTTCTCCTTTATGGAAACAAGACCTGAATGTTCAAGGCTTGCCGCACTGTCCCTAGGCTTACCCAGGTAGTCAATTATCTCGTTTGCTGCGCTTCTGATTACCGGTGCTGCTATGCGTCCGCCAAGGTTTTCTCCCTGAGCCTTTTCAATTACTATGTAAACAACAATCTGCGGGTCTTCAACCGGGAAAATACCCATACAGCTTGAGATGTACTGGTTTTCAAGAAGCTTTCCGTTCTCAAAAATCTGGGCGGTACCAGTCTTTGTTCCTATGGAAACGTCCTTTAGGGCAGCCCTGTGGCCAGTTCCAGACTGAGTTACCTTTTCCATGCAGCTTATAATAAAGTCAGCGGAGGAGCTTTTTAGCACGCGGGTCTTGTATTCCGGTGCGTGTACGTATTCATCGTTGCCGTCTTTGTCCGTAATGCGCTTTATGAATGTTAGCTTGGGAGGAATACCGTGGTTTGCGATTGCAACAGAAGCCTGGAGCATCTGCAGTGCAGAAACAGAAATCTCCTGTCCAATGGAAATTGTTGCCTTGGTTCTTGCAGACCATGACTTGTCCGACGGAGACTTTAGTATACCTTTTGTCTCGCTGGGAAGTTCAACCCCTGTCCTTTCCCCAAAGCCAAATTTCTTAAGGTAAGAGACAAATTCATCATTCCCCATAGTCTCGCTCATCTGGGCAAATGCATCGTTACATGAATACTCAAGAGCTTCGCGTATTGTTCCCCAGCCGTGCGGGTGCGGGTCGTGACATTCAATCTTTATGGTCTCCCCGAGGTTTGTTGTGCGGAGGTATGTTCCCGTAGTATGGATTAGCGTGTTTGGCCCAACCCGTCCAGAATCAACGTAAGCCGCCGCCGTAAAAATCTTGAATACGCTACCAGGTTCGTATGCGTTAATTGCTGCCCTGTCCCTCTTTTCCTCAGAAGTTGCCAGAGTGTATTCGTTAAGGTTCACGGAAGGCAGGTTTATGTAAGAAAGAATCTCTCCGGTCTTGGATTCCGCCGCAAGAAGAATAAGGCTCGCCGCCTGGGTGGAATTCATTGTGTCCTTTGCAATCTTTTCCAGCTTGTACTGAAGGTTTGCGTCTATCGTAAGGAATACGTTCTTTCCGTGGATTACGTCCCCGCTTTCTACAATTCCGTTTTCGGGACTAAGA
>JAGACC010000083.1 GCA_017614295.1 Treponema sp. | reverse complement strand
TTGCAAAAACCGGAATAGAAAAGCTTTTTGAAAAATTCTTTGGAGCCTATTCTTTTGGTAAGGATTTAAAAGCCAAACTTTTACGCTATGATTCTGTAACACCAGGTGACTTTGGTACTCTGGCTGGAAAAATCCGCTTTATGCCAAAATCAGAAATTTCTTCCGAGCTAATAATCGATGAGCTTTGCAAGATTCAGGAAGAAAAAGACGGCTTTACAAGGCACATTGGTTTTGCGGGCTAGGATAATTTTGTTTGGTGGTTGCTTTAAAAATTTTTTAAAACACACTTGAACAAAAATTCGACTTGTGATAATGTGACCTTAAATTAATTATACAGGAGGTTGAGAAAGATTTATGATTTGTTTGTATAACGTTTCGACCTCCGCTTTTTATGCATAGTAAAAGTCGCATATAATCTATTGCCCTTTCTTTGTTCTAAAAGCGGAGCTGCATTGGAATATCTTTTAGGATATTTATATTCGCTTTTAGGAAATTCAAATGAAATCAAATACTCTTATTACTGCACGCGTATCATGCGTACAGAAAAACCAGTTTACGCTTTTGCCATGTGGAGAAGACAGGAGCGTAAATCCAGACCTTGAGATGCTTGGAAAGCTAAAGGGAAAATTTTACAACTTAGGGCTTGAGCCGCCTGTTGTTGGTGACTATGTGAAGGTTGCTACAAATGAATATGGTGATGCCCTGATTGATGAAGTGCTTCCCCGTTCTACGGCATTTAAGCGTCCAAACCGAAGCGGCCATGCGGAATCTTTTTTAAAGAATCTTCTTGAAGAAACCGTTGCTGCCAATTTTGATTATGTCTTTATTGTAACTTCGCTGAACCAGGATTACAGTGAAAACAGGATTGCCCGCTACGTTGCTATTACCCTGCAGACTGGAGCAAAGCCTGTCGTAATTCTTTCCAAGTCGGACTTGTGTGATGACGTTGAGCTTAAGGTGGAAATTACAAAAGCTGTTTGCGATAAAGCGGATGTTGTTGCAATTAGTTCGCTGACGGGTTATGGTCTTGAAAAGCTTGAGCCATATATGCAGAAGGATAAAACTATTGCCTTGGTTGGTTCATCTGGTGTTGGAAAATCAACTTTGCTAAACACTTTGAACAGTGAAGACTTGATGGACGTAAACCACATTCGCGATGCGGACGGAAAGGGGCGTCATACTACAACTTACCGGCACTTGTTCAGACTAAAGAACGGGGTCTGGATTATGGACACTCCCGGTATGCGTGAAATTGGCGTGCTTGATATGGAAGATGGAATAGATGAAACTTTTTCGGATGTTGTGAATCTTTTTGGCCAATGCAAATTCAATGACTGTTCCCATACCAATGAACCTGGCTGTGCTGTTCTTGCGGCATTACAAGATGGAAGTCTTAGCGAGGAACGGTGGGCAACCTATCTTCAGCTTCATAAGGAAAACGAATGGGGTAAAGCAAAGATGATACGGATTGCAAAGTTTACAAAGGAATATCAGAAAAACAGATATAGCGGTTGGGATTTGTAGGAGTAAAAAGTATGCTGAATAATTTAATCATTAGGGCAGAAAAGCCTGAAGAATACAAAGACACAGAACTTATGACCATGAGGAGTTTTTGGAATAAGTTTGGACCCGGCTGTTCGGAACACAATATGGTTAGAATCATCAGGGAGTCAAAGGATTATATTCCCCAGATAAGCCGTGTTGCAGAAGTGGACGGTAAAATTGTTGGCGCTGTTTTTTACACAAAGGCTTGGATTGATGACGGCAGCGTAAAAAGAGAGGTTGCGCTTTTGGGACCTCTGGCAGTTGAACCGACTATGGAAGGTAACGGAATTGGTGGTGCTCTTATTAGGGAAAGTATAAAGCTTGCCAAGGAGTGTGGAATTGCTGGAATTATTCTTGCAGGTGAACCAGGCTATTATCCCAAGTTTGGATTTGAACTGTGCAAGAATTACGGAATTGCTGATGCGGAAGGAAATTCATACGATGCGTATCTTTGCTATCCGTTAAGCGATGCCTTTAAGTCTTGCAAGGGTAAGTTCATAGAGAGCGAGGACTTTGCAAAAATTGGTGATGAAAAACTTTTGGAAAAAATCAGCAAGGAATTTCCTGACTATAGAAAGGTAAAAGTTCAGGAAGGTTTTATGCAGATATTCGAAGAGCATCTTGGGCGTGTGGAATCCATTCAGGGGGAATGCTATAATGTGCGCTACTGGGAGCTTGTAATACCTGCTAAGCTTTCTGAAAGTTTGCAGGAAAAACCGGCTGTTGGGAGCGATGTGCAATTCTACTGGAACCACAAGGGCGGAGAATCCAAGATTACAAAAGTGGTTAAGAATCTTCTGGAGTAGGAATGAAAACAATAATAACCATTCAGCATACGCAATCAGTTCACCACACCAACGGAATGGTTGGATCTTGGACTGATTGGAAGCTTACGGAAAAGGGTGTTGAGCAGGCAAGACGGATTGGTGAAAAACTAAAAGCCGAATTGGGAGAAAAAGAATTTGTTTTGTATTCATCCGATTTGCTTCGCGCAAAAGAAACAGCAGAAGAAGTTGGAAAAAGTTTTGGTCTTGTTCCAAAGTTAAGATTTGAACTTAGGGAAAGGAATCTTGGCAAATGTTGCGGGCAGTCGGTTCAGTGGCTTCGCGATAACATTGAGTGTGTTGAAAAAAACATTGACGACAGAATGTTCTCCGATGCAGAAAGCCGAAGGGATGAATGGAAGAGACTAAAACCTTTTTTTGATGAAATAATGGCGAATGACCAGGAAAACATTATCATTGTTTCTCACGGGGATTTGCTTAGCGCCTTTAACGCAATGTTTCTGGGGCTAAGTGCAGAGGCCTTGAATTCCTTCGAAATATCCGGTTTGCCTGGAGGAGTTTCCTTTATGCATGAGAATGATGAAGGAAAAAGGATTATAAAAAGAATCAGCGACAGCTCTTATCTTATTTAAATCCTTATACTTCAATTTCCAAAAAAATAGGAGTGTGGTCTTGGCGGGGACCAGAATCTATCATTTCGGATTTTTTTATTTTGTCCTTGATGCGGTCACTGACAAGAAAATAATCTATGCGCCAGCCTGAATTGTTAATCTTGCTGGTTTTGATTCTCTGCCCCCACCAGGAGTAGATGCTTTTTACGTCTCCATGAAGGAAGCGGAAGCTGTCCACAAAGCCCTTGCTTAGAAGCTGGGTAAAACCTTCCCTTTCTTCATCTGTAAAGCCTGCCGAAAAATGATTGCTTGCAGGATTTGCCAAGTCAATTTCCTTGTGGGCAACATTAAAGTCTCCGCAGGCGATTACCGCTTTTTTCTTATCCAGGGAAGAAAGGTAGTCGGCGTATAAGGCATCCCATTTTTGTCGTTCGGTAAGCCGTCTAAGTCCGTCCCCAGAGTTTGGCGTGTAGACATTTACAAAATAGAAGTTTTCAAATTCCAGCGTTAGAAGGCGGCCTTCGTCATCCATCGTGTCTGGAGCACCAAGCCTTGGCGTAAGCTTTTGAGCCTTAAGTCCTTCTTTGTAGAGAATCATTGTTCCAGCATAACCTTTTTTTGCTGGAGGAACAGAAGAAATCCATTCAATGCTGTAGCCCGGAAGGTAGGATTTTAAAAGCTCCAGATGCTTGTCTGAAGGTCCTTCTGCAGGAAGCTTTGTTTCTTGAATTGCAATTATGTCTGCATCGTAAGTTGCAATTTTTTTTAGCACGTCCTGGGAAAGAATTGCTCTTGCCGAAGTTGAAGTAAGTGCTGCATTTAATGAATCTATATTCCATGAAATAAATTTTGCCATTTGAATCTTCCTTTTATCTTTTGATTATACCATTAGGGCTTGTAAAAATCTATTGAATATAAGACTTTATTTTTTACTTTGTGTATCCCAACTGTGCAGGCAGATTGTCCCAAAGTTCGCTTCTTGTTTTTGCTTCCCTCATGGACTGTAAAACAAGTTTGTCTGGATCTGGAAATATTACGAAAAGATCTTCTTCGCCTTTTTCTTTTCTGATGGGAAAAGCAAGCTCTTCTTTTTCTGTGGAGAACTGGGCATTAACGCCTTTCTTGTTTCCCCTTGCGTCTAGCCTTATCCATTTGCCAAGCTCTTTGCTAAAGACGCCGTTCAGTCCGTGGTAAATTAAAACCGGTGCGGTATCGTCATCAAGAATTAGTTTTTGGTAGCAGAAGCCTGCAGCAACATTTTTTGCGCGTAGAATTGCGGCCAGTAGATGGGATTTTGCAAAGCAGATGCCGTGTCCTGCATTAAGCACTTGTGATGCGCTAATGGTAATAAGGTCTTCTCCAATATCTGCTGAGTGGGAAATTTTGTCCCGGACGTATTCATAGGCCTTTTTTATAAAGTCAATTTCTCCGACAGAGGATTCATAAAGCTTGTCTGCTAACTTTGCAACCGCTTCGTTGTCGTAATTGATGATGGCGTCGCACTTTATGTATTCTTCAAAATTATCTGTGTAAAGTTTTAGATTCATGCCTTTCTTCCTGGAAAAAAATTAGCATTGGGCCAGAACTTCTTGGTAGGATTCTGCTCTTATTACGCGAAAGTTTTTTTCTATCTCTTTGCTCCAGAGGTCAATCTCTCCTTCTATGTGGGAAAGCTTGGGCAAAATAAAACCCCAAATGCTGCATTCGGTCTTTTTTAGCTGAGGAAGAAAATATGAGAAGCCCCATTCCACGTCTTCTTTTACATCTTCAAATCCATTCCTTGCATCTACGATAAAAATACTTCCCTGGTGTTCCCTTAGCATTTCAAGCGATGCCATTACAGGATTGCGGTAGTCATCAAAGTGGGCTTCCTTTTTCCACACATGAAAAACAACGTTGTCTTTTGCTATGTATTCGCATTTTGCATATTGGCTTTCAAACATAGAAATCCCCCTATTTTTTTATAACAAAATATATGTTTTTGTAAGTACTGTCTACTTCCCACATTTTTATAAAATCCTCATTGCTTACTTTTCTGTTGTAATGCTTCTTGTTTTTTACATTCACTTCTGCCCTGACGGATTCTGCAAAGTACAATTCGTCTTCACTGTAACCTACCAGCGTTAGGTAATGATAGTATTTTGATGTTGGGTTCAGTTTTACCAATACAATAACAGGTGTGCCTTTTTTTAAATCCTTCTTTAATTCATCAAGTCCCAAATTGTATTTTGAATCACCGTCGATGTTTCTTGATTCAAAAATCTTGTATATTTCCGTAGGGTTAACTGTTCCGTCTGGATTTTTGATTTCTATTTGATTGTAAATATCCATACCCTTGGCTTCTATTCCAAGGCTTCTTAATACATAGGCGGCAGAAAAACCTGCACATTCCTTGTTTGCCTGGTACTCAAAATAATTGGGGCTTTTGATAAGGTATTCATTTTTGCTTCGACAGGCACTAAGCGTAAGAAGTAGAGCGCAAAGGCTTGCTGCAAAAAATACTGGCAATGAATTTTTCATGCTTGAATTTTATCATATTTGAATTTACTTGTAAACTTGTCTTGATGGCTTGGCTCTGTTAATGACGAAAGCTTATTTTCGTGCTATATTAATCTTATGTCTGAAGTAAAACTTTTTCCCCTTGAGCTGTCCGACAGGGAGCAGTTCATAAGGGACAATCAGGATGCATTCAATTACGGCGCTTTGGAAGAATTTGGGCAGAGGGACATGCACTTTGAAGAAGATGGAGAAATTATTTCCCGCGACACAATTTCTTCTGCCATTGATGAAGGTTCAGCCTACCGCATTGTGGAAGACGGAAATATTGTTGGCGGTCTTGTTGTAAAAACAGAATATGACCACGGCCAACTTGAATTGCTTTTTGTATCTCCGGCTTGTCATGGCAAAGGAATAGGATATGCTGCTTGGTGCGAACTAGAGGCCATGCATCCTGAGGTTACGCTTTGGGAAACGGTGACTCCTTATTTTGAAAAACGCAACATCCACTTTTATGTAAACCGATGCGGCTTTAATATTGTTGAATATTACAACGATCATCATCAAGCTCCTGATGACAAAGACGGAGATCTTTTGGACATGTTCCGCTTTGAAAAAATTCTTCCTTCTACAGCAGAGTCCATTCAGCAGCAGATAAAGAGGATTTCTTATTACGAAGATATAATGCAAAAGGTTAAG
>JAGACC010000082.1 GCA_017614295.1 Treponema sp. | reverse complement strand
GGCGACATTCTCCGCACTGTAAGCTGGAACTTCAACAACTAAAATAAGGCGGGACAGTTCTTTTTGAATTGTCCTGTTTTTTTTCTTCTTTGGAGCACATTGATTTAAAAACTGTTCGGGGCACTTCATGCCCCTCAAAAACAATTTGACCCCGCTTTCCAGGGCTCCGCTGTCGCTCCGGCCCGCTTTGCGGTCTTGCTGCGCAACCCTTCCAATCGGGGCTAGGATTTAATTCGTGAAAAAAAGCTACAGAATAATTTTTTTGCTTCCACTTGCCATTATTTCCTTTGTAGCGGCATTCCTTCTGCTTGGACTTACCCTGCTTACATTCCTTGAATACAGGCCCGCGGAAAGTGAAGAGGTAAGCGTAATCTCTTCCGACTCCTCTTCTGCAAAGAGGGAACTCAATATCCAAAGCCAGATAAAAATCCTCTCGTGGAACATAGGCTACGCAGATCTTGCTGATTATGCTGACTTTTTTATGGACGGCGGAAAGCATGTTCAAAATTCAAGCAAAGACCAGCTTTTGCAGAACCTTGATGCCTTTGCCCAAAGTATAAATGAGGTAAATCCAGATGCAGTTCTCTTGCAGGAAGTTGACCTTTGTTCAAAGAGAAGCTTTAGGATGAACCAAGTGGAATTCATTTCTTCTGCAATGAAGGGCTTTTCTTATTCATTCGCCTACAATTTTAAGGCTGCATTTGTTCCATTCCCCCTGCCGCCAATCGGGCATGTGGAATCGGGACTCTTAACCCTTTCCGCTTTTAACGCCTCATCTGCCCAGAGACAGAGCCTTATTGTTCCCTTCAAGTGGCCGCTCCGCATTGCAAACCTAAAGCGCTGTCTTTTGGTAAGCCGCATTCCTTTAGCAGACTCTGACCGTGAGCTTGTACTTGTAAACCTTCACCTGGAGGCATTCGATTCGGGGGAGGGTAAGATTGAACAGACCAAAAAGTTAAAAGACTTTGTTCTTGCTGAATACAAAAAAGGCAACTACGTGATTGCAGGCGGAGACTTTAACCAGACATTTTCCAACTCGGACATTTCATCCTATTACCAGAAGCCCGATGGCTGGAAACCCGGTTCTCTGGACATAGCAGACTTTCCAGAAGGCTGGACTTTGCTGCAGGACCCGGCAGTTCCTTCTTGCAGGTCAAACGGCAGGGTATACAAAAATGCGGACAAAAAAAGCTTCCAGTTTTTCTGCATAGACGGATTCATCCTTTCCCCAAACGTAAGCGCCTTATCCGTAAAAACAATAGACTTGGACTTTGCCCACAGCGACCACAACCCCGTACTCCTAACCGCCACTTTGCAATAGGGATAATGCCAAATTTATTCCTATTCAAAGCAAGTGGAGCCCAGGCCTGCTTTCCATGCTGCTTCATCTTTGATTGCAAAGATAATCAAAACATGCTATAATCAGCAGAATAAGGAATTCCTATGGTCATTGTTTTAAAAAAGGACATAAGCAAAAGCGACAAGCTGAATCTTGAAACTTTCCTCACCGACCGCGCTTTTAAATTGAATGAAGTTCAGGGTGATGAAGACACGATTCTTGCTGCCGTTGGCAAAGTTTCCATGGATTTAAAACAAGTGGAAAACCTTCCCGGGGTTCAGCGCGTAATTCCAATCAGCAAGCCCTACAAAATGGCAAGCCGGGAATTCAAAAAAGAAAATTCAACCGTAGAAATAAAGAACAACCGCGGACAAATAATCAGGGTTGGCGGTAACCGTGTAGTTTCCGTAGCAGGACCGTGTGCAGTAGAAAGCCGCGACCAGATTCAGGAAGTAGCACGCCTTGTTGCAAAAAGCGGTGCCGTAATGCTTCGCGGAAGAGCCTATAAGCCTCGCCTTTCCCCATACAGCTATCCTGGACTTGGAGAAGAGGGACTCCGCTACCTAAAAGAAGCTGGAGAAAAATACGGACTTCCAATCGTAACGGAAATTGTTTCCCCGGAGCTTATCCCCATAATGGAAAAATACGATGTTGACGTTTACCAGATAGGTAGCCGCAACATGCAGGACTTTGACCTTTTAAAAAGAGTTGGTGCCCTTGCAAAGCCTGTAATCCTAAAGAGGGGCTACACCGCAACACTGGAAGAATTCCTTATGTCCGCAGAATACCTTCTTGCAAGCGGAACAGACAGAGTTATCCTCTGCGAACGGGGAATCCGCACTTTTGAACACGCAACACGCAACACGCTAGACCTTAGCGCAATTCCAGTTCTCCGTTCATTGACACACCTACCAATAATCGTAGACCCCTGCCGCGCAATCGGTGTAAGAGACAAGGTTTTACCAATGGGGCTAGCCGCAATAGCTGCCGGTGCAGACGGAATCATGGCAGACGTCCACCCTGAGCCGGAAAAAGCAATGGCTGGTGGAGCTGCATCCCTTCTTCCTGTTCAGTTTGACAAGCTAATGCACGACATAGAAGCGCTTGCTCCTGTAATGGGAAAATCCGTAGCCCACATTCACGAAGCAGGTGAAGCAAAAAAACTTATCTGCGTATATTCAGGAAACCGTGGAGCCTATGCAGAACAGGCAATAAGCCGCTACTTTGATTCATCAGAAGCAGAAGCAAAAGCGGTTGATTCCTTTGCAGAAATATTCCAGCAGGTAACAGACGGAACTGCCGACTACGGTATGGTGCCGGTGGAAAATTCCCTTGCAGGAAGCGTCTACCAGAACTACGACAACTTTAGCCGCTTTGAAGACGTAACAATCATTGGAGCCGTAACCCTTAACATTCGCCACGCACTGCTTGGAGTAAAGGGAAGCACAATGGCAGACATAAAGACAGTCTCTTCCCACCCCCAAGCCTTAAGCCAATGCCGCAAATTCCTTAGCGGACACAAAGACTGGAAGCAGGTGGAAGCAGTTTCTACCGCCACAGCCGCAAGCGAAGTTTCTGAAAGGGGAGACAAAAGCAGAGCCGCAATCGGAAGCACCCAGAATGCAGCCCTCTACAAACTGGAAGTCCTTCAGGAAGACGTAGAAGACGATCCGAGAAACTTTACCCGCTTCGTGGTAATCCAGTCTGTCCAGAAAAAGCACCTGCGCGACCTTAACGTAAGCCCCAACATGGCAAGCTTTATCCTAAAGACCCGCAACGAAGCAGGAGCCCTTTACCGCGTGCTTGGAATCTTTGACCGCCACCGTCTTAACCTTACCCGCATAGAGTCCCGTCCAATAGAAGGGGAATCTTGGCGCTACTGGTTCTACATAGACGCAGAGCTTACCGGAATAAGCGAAGTTAACACTTACGTTAACACAATACTTGCAGAACTTAGGGATAATACCGAGGATGTTCGCCTCCTGGGTATTTACTCGGAAATAAAATAAAAGACTTGCGCAAAGGCAGGTACTATATCGATAAAGGAGTTTGATATGGAAAAAAAATACGTTTTGTCTGTTCTAGTGGAAAACCATGCCGGTGTATTGAGCCGTGTATCAGGTCTTTTTAGCCGCCGTGGCTACAACATCGATTCCCTTACCGTCTGCGAAACACAGGACAGTATGCGAAGCCGCATGACAATCGTTGTACGCGGAGACGAATATATCCTTGAGCAGATAGAAAAGCAGCTTTCAAAACTCGTGGAAGTAATCTCCATCGAGCACTGCGATCCGTCTGCAACTACACAGAGGGAAATGGCACTCATCAAGGTAAAGGCAGCAGGAACAAACCGCGCAGTTATCATAGAAACATGCAACATTTTCCGCGCCCACATCGTAGACGTAGCAGAAGACACCCTTATCGTAGAGGCAACTGGTAGCGAAGACAAAATCTCTTCACTAATCCGCCTGCTTGAACCCTACGGAATCCTTGAACTCTTAAAGTCCGGTCTTACTGCAATGGACCGCGGTTCAAAGGTAATGAACTAATTTCTTTTCTGGAGCGTATTCCCCGGTTTACTGTCCTTACGGAATTCTTCGTATTACGGGCTTTCCGGGGCTTGCCCTCCCGGCCGGTACCCTTCGGGTACTTGCTTCGCAACCCCTCCAATCCCGGCTAGGCTTTTTTTTCAAAAATAATTTAAAAACACTTGACTAAATTACTATGTTAGTGTATGCTAACAATGAAAGTTAGCGTTTTCTAACTGTAATAAAGGCGGAGGTCATCCTTACACACAGCCACTAATCCTCCGCCTTTATTTTTTTTCTTAAAAACTGATTCTTCTAAAAACTGAATTTTCCCCCAAGGGTAAGACAGCTAAGGCTTTTGTATTTTCCGTAAGTGCCAACCTTATCCTCTTTTGGACCTGGAACAAAATAATTCATGCCAAGGCTAAGAGAAATCTGGTCGCTTACAGCGTATTCCGCTTTGGGTTCTATTAGCCAAGACCAGTCGTTAAATTCCACAAGGCCGCTAAGGCTCAAAGTAAGGGTTTCGTTTAAGATTCCTTTTTCTATGCTAAGACTTGCAAGATGAATGTATTGGTCGCGCTCAATTTCTTCCGTACCGTCAAAAACGTAGTCTGCATAGTATTGTGCGGTAAAGGTCCATCCGTACGGCATCCAGTCAATCCCCGCAAGGGCTGTAATCTGGTTCTTCCTTACGCTTGTAACAACTTGTTCTTCTTCAAGTCCTGCAGCAAGCCTTGCCTGGTTAACCGCCTGTGCCTCTATCTGCTTTTCCGCAGAAGTAGAAAAATACCGCTTTGGAAAAAATGCCCCTTCAAGCCGTATAACGGTTTCGCCAAGAGGAATTGCCGCATCTGCACCAAGCATTGCCATTCTTTCATATCTTGCGCTAAGTCCTATTCCGTCAATTCCACCGCCAGAAAATTCCGCAGAGTATTCAAGAAGCGGTTCATCGTCCCAGCCGTAAAATCCGTAAAGAGAAAAGTCTGCAAAGGGAAGGTATGCGCTAACTTTTGCCCCGTATTCCGAGTTTGCAATTTTCCTTTCCGGAAGTTCTATGTCGCTGTCAGAAAAATCCTGAACCGTCGGAGGAATCAAAATTTCTTTTAGCGGATTTCCGTCCTGAAGGGGAAGGGCTGCCGGTGTAAAGATTGGAATAAAGTATGCGTCTGCTGTTCCCCAGTTCCAGTTTAGAGAAAGCCTTGCCGCATCTATTCCAAGCCTACTGTCCGCGTATTCTTCAGAAAGAAGGGCAGAAAGATCTTTTGGACAAAGAATGTCACAGACTGTAAGACCGTCCGCTTTTCCCCAAGAAGAAATTTGCCTTCCAAGCCTCATGGACCACCAAGTTCCGTTGTAGTCAAAATAGGCTTCCTTTAGCTTTATTCCAAAGTTCTGCTCCCCGCTAACAAAGTCGTAGCTTTTGCTTATTGCCTTTAAGGGGTCATAAGTAAAATCCGCTTCAAGCCGTAGCGAAGAGTCGTCCTTTGAAACGTCAAGGTCTGCGGAAAAAGTTGTCTTTCCTTCTATGAACTTACCCCGGTTGTCTTCGTCCTTGTCTGAATCTTTTGCAGGAAGTCCCACCGCGTATTTTGTCTTTAAACTTCCGCCGAATGAAACTTCCTGCGCAGACAAAGAGCCCATTAAAACAAATCCTAAGAAGATTAATTTAATTCTCTTTACCATAGTGAATGCCGTTGGCCCTTAGTTTCTTTCCAAAGCTCCCTGAGTGAATATGCTGTCCGAAAGCTCAAGCCCAAATACAATGTTTGTCATTTCAAGCAGAGTTGAATGTCCTGTCTGAACATTCTTCATATTCATCTTTTTGGTTGTCCAGAAGCCTTCAATCTTTTCTATGCCGGAACAAACAAGCTGCCTTTGAAGCATATCCTGCTTGTCGTAAAAGTCCGCCTTGGTCATAATAAAGTTGTCCTTCCTAATCCATACTATGTAGCGCGGATTTTTTACACTCTTGTCCTTTGCCCTGCATTCAACCTTGTAGCAAGAAACACCCTCTGCATTTTCTTCTCCCAAGAGCTTGTAGGTGTAGTCATCAAGGTCACGGTCTCCGCCAACATCGTCGTAGGTAAAGTCCGTTCCCATAAAGTCATCACCCTTAGAAGTACCGGAAATGCGGCGAACCTTCTTCATGGCAGGCATGTAGAGCCAACTGTCGGATTCCTTTCCGGATGCGTCATAGTCAAAAGTAAGGTAGCTTACTCCTGTAACATCCTTTGGGGTTGTAAAGACAATCAGATTCTTTTCAACATCGCCGTAGTCTTTGGTCTTCATAGTAACTTCGCGGACACGTGTCTTTCCCTTTTTGTTTGTAAGGGTCATGGTTGCCTTGTAGGAAGATGTCTTTGGAGAAGGAACCTCGTCCGACTTCTTCATTATCTCGTAACCGCTTAAAGTCTGTGCTGCGGCGTTTGCAAGAAGAATAGCTGTTGCCGCAAAAACAGATGCAATCTTCTTTACACTCATTCTTTTCATATTAAACCTCCAGGTCTTATAATTACTTATATAAAACTGCTAATAGTTTTATTTTCTTTGCATTACTTTTTTTCTTTTCCAAATGGCTTTGTAAGGTAAATCAGTACGGGTGTTAGCGTGTAGTCCGCAATGAGTGCGCTTACAAGTCCTATTATGCTAAGGTAGCCAAGCCGCGAAAGGCAGTTCATCACGCTAAAGGAAAGCACAAGGAACATGGAGCAGAGAATTATTGTAGTCATTCCCATAGTCTTTCCAATTTCCCGGTAGCTTGTAAGAATAGCATCCTTATAGGAAAGCCCCCTTTCAAAGTGGAACTTAATGTGGTTTGTAAAATGAATCGTGTCGTCAACCGCAATTCCCAAAATCATAGGCATAGTCGTCATCGTAATCATGTCCAAGCTAATGCCAAGGTAACCCATAACGCCACCAATCATTATTACCGGAGCAAGGTTTGGAATCATTGCAATAAGACCCGTATGCAGGCTGCTGAATGCAATTGCCATAAGCACAAGTATTATTCCGAATGAACCAAGGAAAGATTTTAATTCTCCCCTTACAAGCTTTCCGTTCATTATTGCGTAGTTAACAACTTCTCCAACAAGGCTTGTCTTTGCATCGGGGAAAACTTCCTCTGAATAAGACTTTACCAAGTCCAGAGTCCTTGTAATCTTTTTTGCCTCGTAGCCGTTCATCTCCACATGAATGTATGCGCTCTTGTAGTCGTCGCTTATCCAGTCGTACAAGTCGTCACCGCCAGAAATTTCGTAGAGGAACATTTCCTGAACCAAAAGCTCATCGTCTTCCGGTATAGCGTATGCCTCTTGCGAATCTTCGTTAAGAGTTCTGTTCATCTCCTTAATGATTTTTGTAATGCTTGTAACGCGTGGCTTGTTTCCGGAAACCTTTGTTGTGTCAAGAGAACCAAGCTTTTCCGAAAGAATATCAAGCCTCTTCATCTTTTCGCTAGACTCAAATGCATCCGCATCCTCATATTCAACAAGCACGTTGTATGAATACTGGCTTCCAAGCTTTCCCCTAAGAATAGAAAGTAGGCGCTTTACAAAATCCGTCCGCTCCCCCATCATCTCCGTGTAGTCCATGTTAACCTGTGTGCGTGGAATTCCAGGAATAATCCCAAAAATTACCGCAAAGGAAAGAATAAGCACCGCTACGCTTTTCCTTATTATCTTTGCCCCAAACTTTTCAAGCGCAAGGTCTGTCTTTGTAGCTCCTTCCATAGCCGCAATGTCCAAAGCAGAAGCCGCCTTTCCGTCCTTTCCAAAAGACATAAAAATAGGGATAAGGATTATTACGTAAACATAAACTGCAAACACGCAAGATGCCGCGCATCCACCAACCCATTTAAGAGGCCGTATGTCCGCAAACAGAAAAGAGATAAGACCTGCAACAGTCGTAATCACCGTAAAGAAAATTGGCCAACCGCTTTCTTCCATGGAGGCAAGAACGCTGTCCTTTCTTTTACCGCTCCTCCTAAAGTGCATGCGGAAAGAATTTACATAATGGATTGCATAGCCAATGCTTAGTGCCATGGAAAGCAGAACCGGAAGAGCTACCATTTTGTCGTCCCCCTTAATTCCAAGCCAGCCGTTAAGACCAAGAACGCTACCAATTGCCCCAACCGTTGCAATGCAGGGAACTATTACTCCGCGAAGGCTTCTCATAAAAATAAGGAGGCACAAAATCATAATGCAAAAGCCAATCCCTATTCTGATGCTAATTTCCTTTTTGGTAACCTCCGTCTCTTCGTATTCGGTGTAGCTAAGACCAGTTGGCTTTATTGTAAACTTGTCAGACTTAAACTCCGGGCTGTTAAAGATTTCTCTTGCGGGAGGTACAATTTTTTTCATGGCCTGAGTCATTTCTTCGCTGTAGTTTTCCAGCTGAAGCACAATCCATGTTTCCTTTGCATCATCGCTAACGAGATTGTTTAAAAGCGATTCCCTGCTAAGAATGTATTCCTTCTTTTGTGCAATCTCTTCGTCGGAATAATTCTGTTCGGAAAAATCTTCGAGAGGACTTACAATTTCAAAACCTTCAATGTTGCCCTGAGGAATGGAAAGCTTTGTTAGCGAGGTTACGGATTTTGCATAGGGAACTTCCGCTTCAAGCCGCTTTCCAATCTTTTCTATTGCTTCAAGAACTTCGCGGTCAAAAACATCGTCCGCTTCTATAAGAGCCATAACGCTGTCTTCCGCACCAAAAAGGTCTTCAAATTTGTCCTGGTCAATTTTAATCTTGTCCCAGTCTTCAAACCACTCTTCTTCGCTGCTGGAAAGGTCTAGCCTCATTAGCCCAAGGCAGCAGAAAACCGTTATAATAGAAATGAAAGCCAGAAAAATCCACCTGTGCCTAAGCTGGAATTGCCCGAACTTTCGGAAAAACGAATTTAATCTTTGAATTCTCACTTTTTTCTCCTTGGTCTATGCAATAAACAATTTTTGGTTGCTATTGATAACACTAGTTACTTATTTCTAACATAACATTGTTATGCTTGTCAAGTGCCACGTCCACTTGTTTTTTTTAACTCCCTCTATTTGTTTTTTAACATAACACTGTTATGTTGGTCAAGTACTTTTTCTTTTATTTTGGAGCATGCTGTTTTTTTTACAGGGATTTATTAACGCAAAGAATTTATTGCTTTTTGTACCCGCTTTCCAGGGTTTCGCTTACGCTCCATTGCTCGCTCGAAGCTGCGCTGCGAGTTCGCAACGGCTTCGCCGCCCTTCCAATCGGGGCTAGGCTTGGTTCCCTTCAAAGAGTGTACTCCATCCGCCAACAAGATAATTCACCGCGGAAGGAATGTATTTTTCTGCTTCTTCGCAAGTGGGTATGTTAAGGATAATGCTTAAAAAACAGTTTATCTGAGCCTGCGAAACCATGCGCATAATAAAAGGGTCAATCTTTTTAAGCCCCATTTTTTTACAGTATAAGTCTGCCGTAGAGCTTAAGTGCTTAAAGTTCCAGTCTGTAAAAGAGTCCTTGCAGTGTTCCCACTTTGTTCCCTGGGATTTTTCTACCGCAAGGATAAATTCGTCGTAGCGGGAATAGAGGTAGCGGAGAATGGTTCGGGCTGTTTCTATGTCGTCTGGCTTTGGGCCAATTTGCTTTTCTTCTGCAATACTGCCGCTTTCTTTTGCCATGCCGTTTTTAAGAGTTGCACTTTCGCTTTCTATAAGGGAGCTTTCGTAGCTAAAGTGTTTTTTTAATATTTCGGATATGTGTTCAATTACAGGCTGCACTATGGAATCAAACAAGTCTTCCTTGTCCTGGAAGAAAAAATAAAGTGCCCCTGTAGTAACCCCTGCGTTTTTGCATATTGTGCGTAGAGATGCCTTGGAAAATCCCTTTTTAATGAATTCCTTTTTTGCGGCTCTTAATAGTTTTTCTTTTGTTGAACCATCGGCATTTTTTGGCGGCATGATAAAAAGATAATACCCTTGCCAAAAAAAATCAAGGTAGAATTTCTTATTCGGAGCATCTGGTCCATTTTTCGTCAAAGAGGGACCAGGCATTGTTTTCTGTTAGGGCATTTCCCGTGCGGAAAGATTTTATTCTTACGGGGAATTTTTCACTTGCAACTAAATCTTTGGGAAGCGTAAAATCTTCTGGTAGTGGCTTTTGGCTTTTTGCAAACACTATCTTAAATTCAAATTGAATGCTTTCGTTTTCTAAATCCGCTGTTATGAAAAGGGGAAAGAAAAATTCTGTTGGTAAGGATTGTCCGCGTTTTATAAAGGATGCTTTACCGATGAATGCTTTTTTTACGGAGCGGCTTTTAAACAAGAGGTCAAATTTTTTTCCGCAAAGGGAATCTTCTGCAAAGGCCCAGAGAGGAAAGTTTGGAAAGAGTAAAATTCCTTTGCCAAGGTTTTCCTTGTTAAAACTTTCTATAAAGGCTCTTGCATGGTTGCAGATAAAAAGTTCATTGTCCTTTTGAAGCGCTATAACATTCATCATGTAAAAACTATAGAGTAAAATTAAAAAAAAGTGTAGTATGTTGCCATGAACAAAATTACAAAAACTCTTCTTATTGGTTCGCTAGTAGTAATGGCGGTTTGTCTTTCCATTTTTTGTTTGGGTATTGCGGGTAATGCTTCTGCAAGCTTTCACGGTTCCATGGAAATAAACGGGGAGCATTTAATTCCCCTGAACAAAAACGCACAGTCGGCAGAGGTTAGCTCTTCTTCCAAGCCATACATGTTTTACAAATTTACCGCTAAGCAAAAAGATTTTATTGCTCAATACAGGAGTCAGAAGGGGAGTGCGGCTTTGCAGGTTCTTATTGAATCTATTGCTTCCAAAAAGAAGTCCGGAGAAGGCCGCTTTGAATTTGGCTTTTTGTATGATGATGATTTTCTTTCCGAAACAGAATTGAGCCATGAGCTAAAGCCAAGGAATTCAATTAAGGGGACTTTTGAAAGTCTTGCAGAAAAGAAAGTGCGCCTTTTGTTCTGCATGGAAAAAGCTTCTGCCCTTCCTGCGGGTTTTTATCTTTACGGAAACGAACCCTTTTCTTTGGGAGAGGTAAAGCTTGAAGATGCAAAGATTGGCTGGTCAAAATTTTCTGAAGATGAAAAAAGCATTCCTCTCTTTGCTTTTGGACCTGACGGTGGTTTTGTGGACGCTTCCTTTTTGGCTGTGGATTTTTCTTCTGCAGGACAAATCTTTGCAAGCTCCAATTCTGCAACTAGCCTGCTTCCAAAGGTGGAACTACAGTTTGCTCCAATAGATGATGTTGGAAGTCCGGACAATCCCGTTACCTTTAATCTTAGGGCTGGAAACGAAGTGCTAAGGGTAATAAGGGCAAAAAAACTTCCTCGAATGGTAATCCAGTGCTCGTCTTTGCAAGAACCATTTTCTTCTTACGAATTTATCCGTGGTGCGGACATGCTTCTCTCTGTTTTTATGAGCGAAAACGATGCCTCTCTTTTACCAAGCAGCGGTTTGGTTCTTAGGGGCTTGCCTACAGACTTGGGGCTTGTTACCGACTGGCCTCAGTACAACTGGAGACGCAGCGACTATGAGCTTTATGAATGGGCTGAATTCCCCGGGATAATATTTTTTGACTTTGCAAATTCAAAGATACAGGACCAGTTCTTTACAAGGCTTGCATATTTTGTGGAAAAGGAAGGCTACAAGGGAAGCTTTGTGGACGATGAATTTATTCTTAACAACCACGGTTACAATGCCCACGACTACGGTGCTGCGAGCCTTGCCAAATTCTTTACGCAAGCGGAAAGGCAAAAAATAAAACTTAACGACTACGAGCGCCTCTTAAAAAAAGTGCTCTTGGCAAATTCCATAATTGTGCAAAGGGACGACGGTTCTTTTGCGGAAGGAAGCGGTGCCGTTGTTTCCATGAGCAGGTCTTCCTCACCTGAGCTTAGAAAAAAATTCTTGGCCCACGAATGCTGGCACGGAATCTATTTTACAAATGCCCCCTTCCGTAACCTTATTGCAGGTCTTCACAAAAAATTCAATCCCCAGGCAAGGGAATTCCTTGGACTTTACTGGGCAAACAATCCCAACCTGCACTATGACCGCAGCGATGACTTTCTTATGAAAAATGAATTCATGGCCTACATGCTGCAGCAGGATCCAACGGAAGCAAGAAAATATTTTATGGCTTGGGCAAAGGACAGCTTTATGCCCCGCATTGCACCCAAGCTTTGCGACTACGTAATCCAAAACTCCGCAGAAGATTTTGTTTCCATGTCCTCTTTGCTCGACTCCTGGACCTTTGAAAACTGGGGGCTTGGTGCCGGCCGTGTATCTTTGATTCTTCGCTAGCTTTGTCAAAAAGATTTTGCGGCAGTTTTTTATGCAAGGGGCTTTCCGCCCTTCGCCTATTCGGCTCATACCGCCTGCGGCGGTACTGCGGGGCTCCAATCCCGGCCGTGCTTCCTTGGTTTACAAACATGGCGGCAGCAAAGAGTTTGTTCTTATTGGTCTTCCCAATCCTGCAGTGTGTCGTGAATAAGGGACTCTACGGTTTTTACGACGGCATGCTTAAGCTCTGCGATGGACTTGGAGTGCAGGTCAAAATTCTGTGGAACAAAAAGCTTGTACATTTCCACTTCCAGTGCATTTGAAATTTTGGAAAGCGTCTTGTCGCTTGGCCAAAGCCTAAGACCTTCTATTGAGTTAACAGTCTGCTCGGAAATCTCCGCCGTCTCCGCCAACTGAAACTGCGACCACCCCTTGCGCTTCCTGTACTTCTTAATGTTATGGCTAAGGCATTCCCTTAATTCTTGTGATTCCATCCCTGTAAGTGTGCGACAATTTTGCTGATTCTGGAACTTATTCGTAATACGTATATGGTAATAATTTGTATTGACAGTACAATATTTTGGGGTTAAGATTAAATAAAAGTAACAAACCAAATTTTAGAGGTGATTTTATGGGGTTCTTAAGGACAATATGGGAATGGATTGTATTTATTATATTCTGTATAGTGATGGCTGTACTGTCTCTTTTTTGTGGTTGCGGAATATTCACTACAAAAGGATTTGCGAAATTGATACCTATAGTTGTAACAATTTTATGTGTTGCTAATTGCGTTTTTTATTTTAAGAAATTCGATAAAGATAATAAAGTTGTTGCAGGAATAGTATGTTTTCTTCTCTTTTGGCTGGTTATTATTGTTGGATCATTTTCCGAATCATCTGAGTTGAACGAATTTACTATACCGGCAGCGGTTCTTGCTGTGTTCGGAATGATTCCGTGTTTTACATGGAATGCATGGAACAGGATATTAAAAAGATAGGAGGATTTGAAAATGCCTTGGTACAATGGACATCATTATGAGGAAACAGGTCAAAGCAGTCAGGGGATGTGTCCCCAATGCGGAGGATATTTTTCGGAAAAATCGTCTGGTTGTAGATATTATTATGTTAACGATACAACATCGAACAAAAAATTTTGTTCTGTGAGGTGTTTCAAAGAATATGCAGATATGCATCCGAAAGATTCATCTGTAGGGAGCTGTTTTATAACGACAGCTACTTGTAAATCGAGAAATTTACCTGATGATTGTCACGAATTGACAACTCTCCGAGTCTTTAGGGATTCTTTTATGAAAATAGATTCTGTTATGCGAGCCGAGGTTGAAGAATATTATAAGATAGCACCTGTAATTTGCTCTAATATTGATAAATTAGAAAATTCAGATGGAATCTATAATTCAATTTGGAAAAAATATCTTGCTGCTGCTATTTCTGCTGTTGACAATAATCGCCTCCAAGAAGCACATGATATTTATAAGCAAATGGTTCTGGAGCTGAAAGAAAAGTTTTATAATCAGAAATAGAAAAACTTAGGCAACGCTGATTAATTTATATTTAAACTAATCAGCGATTTTTATTCTAAATTTTGAGGATGTTAGATATATGCCCAGATAAGGATTTTGTAAAAGAATCAACTTTGTACTTTCTTTCAAATAATGGATTTTCACGTGCTTTTGCAAAAAGCATGATAAGCCATACAAAAAATCCATATAGAAACTGGTAATAGAGACATAAATATAAATATCATTATGATTCGGAGGAATAAAACATGGGACTGTTTGCAAAGAAATTTACCGAAGATGATGGAGTTACTACTGCTGTAAAGTGGAGAAAGGCAGGTGTGATTGAGGAAAACTTGCGAGACCTTGCCAACAGAATAAGAACGGGTGAAAGCAAAGGGTATGTTTCAGATTTGTATAGATATAAAGGAGGTGTCTATGTCCCTCTAAAGTTTGAAGAAGTTAATCTTCAAGATATTTATGATAAAGTGAAAGATGGATGGGAGTCACTCGAGAGGTCGATAGCTTTAGAGAAGGATTTACATAGGAGAACTACAGAAATACTTGATAGTGTTTTCAATGATGGTTTAAATTTGGACTTGGACGACGACGATGATGATGATG
>JAGACC010000081.1 GCA_017614295.1 Treponema sp. | reverse complement strand
TGATTCTTTGCAATTCTAGCATGAAATTTAACCTTGTTTCAAGACTGATTTTACGTTTGCTGCTTTGGTAGTGTGGGCATAAAAAAAACACCTGCAATGAGGTGGTCTAAAAAATTTGGATGGGCGGCTTAGCGCATACAGGATTTTTTTACAAGCAACCTACGCCGACGTGGAACCCCGGTAGTTGCCGCTTGCGGCAATGAGCGTTAGCGAAGGGTGGAAGGTCGGTGACGCAAAGTAATATCCGGTCGAGTTAGCCAAAAAGTAAACTGGTAGAGCCGTGCAAGTACCGTCCAAATAAAAATAAATATTAGACCTTTTCTGAAACTGAAGTTCCGAACAGGTTTATTGTAAAAAAAATTCGTAAATGTGTCCCATCTTGAATTTTTAAAGCACATATATATGTAGGGAGTAAAGATGAACATATTGAGTTTTTCGCCATTTGGTTATGAGGGGTCTCTGGTGAGAGTGGAAGTTGACCTTCGTAGGGGGATTCCTGCGGTGGATATTGTTGGGCTTGCGGATGGAGCTGTAAAGGAGTCCAGGGAGCGTATGAGGAGTGCCATAAGGAACAGCGGCTTTGACTTTCCTCCGGAGAGGGTGCTTATAAGTCTTTCGCCTGCTGACTTAAAGAAAGAGGGTGCTGGTTTTGATCTTGCGGTTGCGCTTGCGGTTTTGAGTGCAAAGAAGAATCTTGATTCTAAGGAAAGGGCTTCTGCTGTTGGCGATGGGGATGATTCTTCTGTTGCTTCTGCTGACGGGGATGCTTCTTGTGCGGAGGATTCTGATAAAGGGGCTGACTCTGCTACTGTAGCTTTGGATTCCGATGACGATTCTGCAGACAGCGTGCTTGTTATGGGGGAGCTTGAGCTTAACGGAGCGGTTAGGCCTGTGAGGGGAATTCATGCGGCGGTTTCTACGGCTGTGGCTGGTGGGGTTCAGCTTTGTATTGTTCCGGAAGCAAATGCAAGGGAAGCGAGGGAGGTTAGCGGCTGCAAGGTTTTTTGCGCAAGGAATTTAACGGAAGCTTTTTACGCTCTTTACAACAGGAAGTCTTTTAGCGGAAAGGGGGATGAATCTCTTTTGGGAGAGGATGCTCTTTTGCCTAAGGGGGCTGTTAACATAGGTGGCGTTTGGTTTTCCCATGCGGGGGAAGATTTGGACATAACTGCTGCAAAGGGTCAGGAGTTTTTAACAAGGGCTCTTCAGGTTGCCGCTGCGGGTGGACACAATGTTCTTGCCTTTGGGCCTCCCGGTTGCGGAAAAACTTTGTCTTTGCAGCGCTTTCCTTCTCTTGTGCCTTTGCTTACTCCGGAAGAGGCGCAGAGTGTTACCAGGATTTATTCAATAGCGGGTTTGCTTGCTCCGGAGAGTCCTGTAATAAGGGTTGCTCCTTTCCGTATGCCCCACCAGACTGCCAGTGTTGAGGGGATGTGCGGCGGAGGTCCAAGGTGTTCACCGGGAGAGATAAGCCTTGCCCACAACGGGGTTTTGTTTTTGGACGAGGCTGCTGAATTCCGTAGCAGTGTGCTCCAGATGCTTAGGATTCCTTTGGAGAGCGGAATGGTAACTCTTAGCAGGGCGGGAAGGTCTACTACTTTTCCGGCGGACTTTCAGCTTTTGTTGGCTACAAACCCATGCCCCTGCGGTTTTTACGGTTCGCGGGACAGGCTGTGTCTTTGCTCTTCGCATTCTGTTGACCAGTACTGGAAGAAGATTTCTGGGCCGCTTTTGGACAGGGTAGACATTAGGGTTAAGGTGGATCTTGTAAAGGATAAGTCTTGCGCTAAAAAGGCTCTTAGTCTGGATGAACTTAGGCTTGGGGTTGCAAGGGCGGTGAATGTTCAGCGGGAAAGGCAGGGTAAGAAGAATGCAAAGCTTTCGCCGGAGGAGGTTACTTTGTTTTGCAGGCTAACGGACAAGGCCAGGGATATTCTTGATTCTGCAGCGTCGCGATATGACTTTTCTCCAAGAGCTGTTAGCAGTTGCATGAAGCTTTCGCGTACCATTGCGGACATGGAGGAGAAGGAATTTATTGATGAACTTTGCATGCAGGAAGCGGTTGCTTTCCGTAAGTGTGAGGGGGGAATCCTTATGTGAAGCTTTTTTGTTGGGGTGAATTTTAAGCTGAATAAAAAAAACCGATGCAAATGCACCGGTCTTGAACTACCGGCTCTGAGACTTGAACTCAGACACGCTCGCGCGCAAAAGATTTTGAGTCTTTCGTGTCTACCATTCCACCAAGCCGGCAAGTATTAAAACTATAGCAGAATAACTTACTTTGTTCAAGGGGGGTAGACGAATAATTTTAGGGTTTAAAAAATGACGGAACTTCACTATAATCTTATTATGTCACACATCAGGAACATTTCCTCACAGGCATCTATGCTTTTTTCTGCGGGCGAAGAAGAAGATTTTTATGTAGAAGACTGCTACCAGTCTAATAGCTTTGCCGACTGCAAGACGCCGGAACAGGTGCTAAAGTCAATTTTTGGTTACGATTCATTCCGTCCGCTGCAAAAAGAGGTTATTGCCAATGTTCTTGACGGAAGGGACACACTTGCGGTAATGCCAACTGGCGGTGGAAAGTCGCTCTGCTACCAGATACCGGCTATGCTGCTTCCGGGGCTTACGGTTGTTGTTTCGCCATTGATTGCACTTATGCAGGACCAGGTTTCTCAGCTTGAGGCTTGGGGGATTCCCGCTGTCTTTTTGAATTCATCGCTTGAATGGAACGAGTACCGGCAGAAGATGGATCTTATCCGAAGGGGAAAGATAAAGCTTTTGTATGTTTCGCCTGAGGGTCTTAGCACTAGCCGCGTACAGGATATCCTTCATTCGCAGAACGTGGAGCTTTCTTGCCTTACCATAGACGAAGCGCATTGTGTAAGCGAATGGGGCCACGACTTCCGTCCGGACTACATGGAAATTGCATCTATAAGGGAGCAGTTCCCCGGTGCTGTGTGCCTAGCCCTTACTGCCACCGCAACCAAGCAGGTTCAGGGAGACATAATAAGCCATCTACGTCTGGAAAACCCGGCAGTTCTTGTTGCAAGCTTTAACCGTCCGAATCTTTTTCTTGAAGTCCGCAAAAAGAACAATCCCTTTGAGCAGGTTCAGGGATTCCTTCTTGAGCATAAGGGGGAGAGCGGAATAATCTATTGCTTTAGCCGCAGGCAGGTGGATGAACTTACGGAAAAGCTTGAGCAGAAAAACATAAGCGTACTCAACTACCATGCAGGCCTTAGCGATGAAGAGAGGAGCGAGCACCAGAAGCTTTTTATTCAGGACAAAGTGGACGTAATGGTTGCAACACTTGCTTTTGGAATGGGAATAAACAAGCCCAACGTGCGATTTGTCCTTCACTACGACATGCCAAAGTCTATTGAGCAGTATTACCAGGAAATTGGACGCGCGGGAAGAGACGGACTTCCTGCAACGGCACTTCTTCTTTACAGCTTCGGAGACCTTCACAAGTTGCGCTACTTTTTTGAGGAAAGTGCAGATCCCCAAAAGGCGGAAAAACTTTTGCAGGGAATGGTTTCTTATGCGGAGGCAAAAACTTGCAGGAGACAGCAGCTTCTTTCTTATTTTGGTGAACCCTACAGTCAGGGCGAAAAAGACTCTTGCTGCGATATATGTCTTCGCGGAGGAATAAAAAACACGGATGTTACAATTCCCTTCCAGAAATATCTTTCCTGCATACTTAGGACAAGGCAAAGGTTTGGTGCCCAATACATAATTGATGTTCTTCTTGGCTCCAAGAACAAGCGCATCGTGGAAAACGGAGACGACAAGCTTTCTACCTGGGGAATCGGTCGCGAACTTAGCAAGCAGGACTGGCTTGAGCTTAATTCATGCCTGATAGCTTCCGGGTACATAGAAAAATGCGGCGACTACGGAACCCTTGCGCTAACTGAATCTGGTCTTGATGCTTTAAAAAACAGAAAGCCTGTCTTCCTTCCTGTTGAATTTACTGGCGGCAAAAAGGCTCTTCCTGCAATGGCATTCCCAAAGAAAGCATACAAAACTGCCGATGACATTGCAGACGATGACGAAGCACTCCGCATAGCAAACGACCTTCGTTCATGGAGGAGAAAGACAGCAGACGAGATAAATGTTCCTCCCTACGTTATTTTTGGGGACAAGACTCTATACGACATTGCAAGCAGAAAACCAACCACTTTGCCAAAGCTTATGGACTGCTACGGAATAGGTGCCGCAAAGGCTGAACGCTTCTGGAAAGACATCCTTCGGATTATAAAGAACGAATAGTTT
>JAGACC010000080.1 GCA_017614295.1 Treponema sp. | reverse complement strand
CAAAGTACCAGATGAGGACAGACTGGAAAAGCGGAGCATATATCCTTAACCTTGACTAAGGAATTCTTCTGACTAACGCCCCGCAAATTCCTGGTGGGGTTCCTTATAGTTTTGGCAGATGATTTTTCCTACAAGGCCGTGTTCTTTGCAACGCTCGATGAAATACTGATTCTTTTTGAACTCGTAGGAATTTTTTCCTACTGTTAGAACTGCCCTTATGCTGCCGCTGTCTTTGCCTATGACTATCTGCAATTCTCCCTTGCTGCTGCCTTCTTTGCCAAAGGCTTCTTTGAATATGCGGAAGGTTTCTTCTTCGTTAAAGTATAGCTCTGAGCAGTATGCAAAACCGTTTGCGTCCCATTCAAAATAGATGTTTTTTAGCGGAGTGGGATGTTCAATTATATTGTCCGGATTTACGGAAAGGTGGCGCTTGTACATTTCCGCGTTGGTAAAGTAGCAGTGCTCTTGCCAAAGCTTGTCCCTGGGTTTTTCCATTACAACGGATACGCGGTAGTCGTAGCGCTTAAAATATGCATCCCAAAGTGCCGGGTCTGGGGCTCCGTGCTTGCGGTAATATTCTGTGCGTTGGCGGTAATCTTCTCCGTAAGTTTCTTCTATTGAATCTAGGCTTAGGTAATGCTTTCCTTCGTTAAGCATATCGTCAAAATAGTCTTCCATGTTGTCCCAGTATTTTTCTTTTGAACTGGGTATAAGTCCTATTCCGCCGTAGAGGTAAGATTCGTCTAGCTTGTGGGTTTCTTCTGCCTGGGATGTTATGTCCAAGGCTATTAAGCGGTTGTAGTCAGCGTCTTCCAAAAAGTAGCGTATCTTGCCGCCTGGAAAGCAGCAGATGTGGAAGATTTCGTAGCTTCCTTCTTTGGGCTTGGGGTTAAGGTAGTCGTCAAAGTCGTCGTAGCTTGGGAAGGTGGATAGAAGGGCGTTTTTGATTATGGCTTTTTCCTTGCGGTTGAATTTTATGTCTGCCACATACCATTTGTGCTCTGTCCACGAAGCCCATAAGAGGTCTGCTCCGGTTGGCTCATGAAGGCTGATTGTGCTGGTCATGGGGTAGTGTCTTGTGATTCCTGAGTTAAGCAATTCTGCTCCGCCAAGATAGGGGGTGACTGCCTTGCCTACGCCGTACTTTACGTAAAGCCATTCACCTGCTGCTGGAAAGTTGAAGGGGGCGCTGATTAGTGGGGACCATTTTATAAACTTCTTTTTTATCATGTCTTTTGCTCCTAGTGTTGTGCATAAGAACAGTGACAGAACGGCTACGGTGATTGCTTGCTTCATGTTTACAGTTTAAGGTATGAACGGGACATTTTCAATGTTTAAAGTGATTTTGTGTTAGGGGCTTTTACAAAAAGAGCCTAGCCCCGATTGGAAGGGCCCGCGCAAGCGGGTTGCCGTCAGGCAATGAAGGCGAAAGCCGGAACCCTGGAAAGCGGGATAAAAATGCCCTCCTTGGCATTTTTACCCGTGAGTTTTCTGCGAAAACTCACCAGGTCGCTTTGCAAAGAGCTGACGCGCCTTCCTGGCGCTGCTTGTTTACAGATAGGGTAAAATGCCAAGGAGTCTGGACGGTTCCGAAGGACCGGACACAGTAGAAGGGGCAATGTGCTCCAGATTATGAAGAAAACTTACTGGGCTTCGTACATCTTGGTGATGAGGTCCTTGTAAATTTCTGCTATGCGGTAGCGCATGACTTCCTGCTTTGCCGAAAGTTCAACTCCAACTTCAAAGGGCTTGGTGATAATTTCGAACTTGTTGATTTTTTCGAATGGCTTGAATCCGTTCTTTGTGCTTACAAGTTCGCCGATTTCTTTTCCGATGAGTTTTACTATGCTTTCGCTTTTGACCAGGTTTTCGTAGGTGTCGTAGATTAGGCTGTTGTCGCGGGCATATTTTTCTATTTCTTCCTGGTTTGTGAGGACGAGGCTTACGAGGTAGCGCTGGTCTTCGCCTTTTGCGTTTGTTCCGAGGACTACCGCTGTGTCTATGTACTGGGATGTGCAGATTTTCTGTTCGATTGGCTGGGGTTCAATGTTTTCGCCGCCCATAAGTACGATTGTGTCTTTTTTGCGTCCGCGAAGCTGGATTTCTCCGTCTACGGTAAGCATTGCAAGGTCTCCCGTGTCGAACCAGCCGTCTGCCGTCATTACCTTTGCTGTAAGGTCGTCCCTTTTGTAGTAGCCCTGCATTACGGTGCCGCCCTTTACCTGGAGGCTTCCCTTCTTGCACTTGCCAAGGATTATGCCGTTGTCGTCTACTACACGGACAGCCACTCCGCGGACAGGTGTTCCTACGGTGCGGAGAACAGGCTCAACTATTGGGCGTACTGCAACGATTGGGGATGTTTCTGTAAGTCCATAGCCTTCTACAATGTTGATTCCGACTGCCCAGAAGAATTTGTCTATTCTTGCGGGGTATGCTCCGCCGCCTGCAATTCCTGCGCGGAAGTTTTTGCCAAGAACCTTTTTTATCTTGCCGAATACAAGCCATTTTCCAAGAAGTCTTGGGGGGTAAAGCAAGAGCCAGGGCAATACAAGTACTGGCCACCAGAAGCCAAGGTAGTCATGGCCAAAGCGTGCAGTGTGTCTTCTTAGCTTGCGGTCTATTGCGCACCAAAGGAGAGACTCTGCTACAAAGAAGCGGAACAATGCGTATGTTATGCCGCCTGCCTTTCTCATCTTGCGCCAGATTCCGTCGTAAACTGCCTCGAATACGCGCGGAACTGCCGGAAGAAGGACCGGGTTCATTTTTGCTATGTCGGAGAGAAGGATGGAGCCTATTGGCTTACTGTATACAATTCCTGCTCCCTGGCTGAATATTACATATTCTACTGCCCTCTGGAAGACGTGCCATACCGGTAGGCAGCAGACAGCCCTTTCTCCGGGGTTAAGGAATACTCTTTCGCAAACTTCGTCCAGCTGGGTGATTATGTTGCCGTGGGTGAGCATTACGCCTTTTGGTGTTCCGGTTGTGCCGCTGGTAAAGATTATTGTTGCAAGCTCGTTCCACTGACCCTTGTCCAGTTCGTTTTCTACGTAGTCGGGGTGGTTGATTCTCCATTCGTGGCCGCTTGATGTTACGTCGTAGAACTGGTAGAAATCCATTCCGGAAGCCTTGCACTGGTCAATTTCTGCCTGGTCAACAGGGTCAAAGCAGATTACCATTTTTAGCAGGGGAACTTTGTCTTTGATTTTTACAAGCTTTCTTAGCTGTGCGGCGTTTTCTACAATGCACTTGCTTACTTCCGCAAAAGAGAGGATGTAGGCAAGGTCGCTTTCGCTTGCATCGCAGCCGCGTGGACAGTCAATTGCTCCCAGTGCCAAAAGGCCTACGTCTGCGCTTTCCCATTCGCGGCGGTTGTCACTGATAAGACCGATTTTTTCTCCGCGGACAACTCCCAGTTCTGCAAGTCCTCCTGCAAAGTCCAATGCAAACTGAAGCATGTCGTGGTAGTTGCGTTCTTCAAAGTCGCCGGTTTTGGTCCTGCTGTACTGGGCAGTAATTTCGGGGTACTTTTGGGCAGCCTTGCGCATGAGTTTGGGGATTGTCTGTTCCATTGTTAGCTCCTGTGAAAGTGACAAAGTTTTAAATTTTGTCTGCTAGCGTTAAGTCTAGTATACAGGGGCAAAAATCTAAATTCAATTGAATTTATGGTGAAAAAATGACAAATTTGCAAAAAATGTCGGTATTTTACAATTACACAACGGTATTTTACAATCGGCTTTTTGGGTAAATTTGCGTTTTTTGCATGAATTTTAGCAGGAACTACGCTCGACTATGTTTGTTGGCAGGGTTATGCAGACGGCATTTTCTCCCTGAGCGGCGCTTCCGTTTACAATCATTTCTACTGCACGGCAACCCATGGCGCTTTTTTGTACGTTTATGGTTGTTAGCGGAGGCGTTGTGTAGCCAGAGCTTTCTATGTTGTCTATGCTGATTATTGCTACTTGCTGGGGGATCGGAATCTTTTGTTCGTTAAGGTAGCAGAGTATTCCTTCCGCAACTTCATCTGAACCGCAGACTATTGCCCTGGGGAATTCCTGCTTTTGTTCCTTAAAGCTTTTGCTCATTTCTTTTATTGCAGAATATCCGCCGGACATGGTGAATGCATCTTCTACGTGCAAGGTGGAGACATCCTTGTTGTTTTCTAGGAATGCCTGCTTTACGCCCATGATTCTGTCGTCCTGCTCGCCAATGTATGCAACTGTGTCGTAGCCTTTTAGGAAGAGGTAGCTTGCCGCTTTTCTTGCCGCATCCTGCCTGTCGAACAAGACGCTACTAAGTCCTTCGCTTTTCCATTCCACGCAGACTATGTTTTTTATGCGCTCGCTTATTTTTTTTACAAGCTTTTCATCTGCCGGGCTTTTTATGCATTGGTCGGTGGAGACAAGTATAAGGCCGCCTATTTCTTCCGGGTGAATCAGTTCGTTAAAGAGGACGGGATTTTTTAGTTCGCTAAAGAAGCGGATGAATCTTACGTGGTACTTGTTGTCGTGGGCGCAGGTGTGGATTCCTTCTATAATTTCTGCGTAGTAGGGTCTTCTAAAAACGTCTGGGCTGCAAAGAACTACTCCAATCTGATTTTTTGCAAAGCCTTCGTTGCCTTGCTGTAGAGCCTGTGCCGCCTTGTTTGGACGGTAGCCCAAGCGGTCTATTGCTTCCAGGATGCGTTTGCGGGTTTCGGCAGCCACGGAGCGTTCATTGCTTCCGCTTATTACGTAGCTTACCATGCTTCTGGTAACGCCAGCTTCCCTTGCTACGTCGTTTTGTGTAACTTTCTTGCCTCTGCTGTCCATAAAGCACCCTCAATCATAACGATTAATCAACTCGTGTCGTGTTTTTATGATACAGGCAAATTTCCTTGTTGTCAAGAAAAGCGTTTTAGGAGAAGTAGCGGGCTGTAAGTGCGTCTGCCAAGTTTTGTGCCTTGCGGAAGGTCTGCAGGATTAGCGGTACAAAAAGCGGTATGAGTATCTTTAGCTTGCCAAGTCCCCTCGCGTTTGCAAAGGCTCCCCTTATGATTTGCGTCTTTACTATACCCTTCATCTCGTCCAAGAGCAAAGGTATAAAGCGGAATATGATTCCGGTAACAAGAACTGCATATCGGACAGGAATTTTTATCTTGGCAAGGGGAGAAAGTATTGCCGTCATTCCGTCCAGAATTTCCCTTTCTTCCGTAGAAAAAACGAATGTGCTTATAAAAAGTATTATGGACGGAGCCCGGATGAATGTCTTTAGAAGGTTTTCCACTTTTACCTGGGTTACTATGAACCATTTCCAGCGGAAGAGTTCCTTTGAGCCGCTGCCGTCAGAGAAGAATGCAAACTGGATAAGGGCAAAGAAAGCAAACCAAGGAAGAATTTTTGCAATGGTAAGGAATGCCCTTTTTGCGGGGTATTTTGCCAAGGCTGCGTAAAGGATGCAGATTATAAGGAATATTCCGCTTACCCACAGAGGGTAGGGGAGTATTGAAAAGACTGCAAGTAGAGCAAAGAGACCTACCTTTAGGCTTGCGGGCAAACGGCTTACCGGTGAGTCTGGGATTTTTGGCGGTGCGGTTAGTGCTTCACCTGCTTTTTCTAAGGACGAAAGTATTGATGCGTTCTTTAGGGGTGGCATTTCCCTTAGATTTTCCTTTAGCTTTTCCTTTGGATTTTCATTTGGACTGTCTGCTTCCTTGGCGGATGAATTGTCTTCTTGGGTAAGTGTCTGCCAATCCAAGTGAATGTCTGCGGCATCTGCTTCTTCCATGCGGTGGGTGCTAAAGAGGACTGTTTTTCCTTCGCGGGCAAGGCTCTGTAAAGTGGAAAGCATTATCTTTCTTGATTGCGGGTCAAGTCCTGCTGTTGGTTCGTCAAAAATAAGTACGGAGCTGTCAAGCGCTATGATTCCTGCTACGGAAAGCTTTCTTTTTTCCCCTCCGCTAAGCTCAAAAGTGTGCCTGTCCGCAAAGTCTTTGAATGGCAAGCCGGCCTTTTCCATGGAATTTTTTACCCTTTCAAGAAGCGCCTTTCCTTCTACGCCCCTGTTTTTTGCACCAAAAGCAACGTCGTCCGCAGCATAGGTTGCAAAAAGGGATGCCTCGCTTTCCTGAAGAGCAAGTGCCGGCCTGTCTTCCGCATAGATTTTTCCCGTACATTCCAAGTTAAGCCCCGAAAGACATTCAAAGAGGGTGGATTTTCCGCATCCGCTTGGACCGGTAAGAGCAGTAAGTGTTCCTTTCCGCAGGGAAAAAGACAAGTCCTTAAAGATTTTGCGCCCCGGGTAGGAAAAACTAAGCTTTTCTGCTACAAGAGCGACTTCTTTTTCTTCTATCTCTTCCTGAGAAAGCGGCTTTCTGTAAAGGGATGAGTCATCGTCAAATACTTTTTTTACTATTTCCTGGTTTTGAACAAATGATTCCGTTGGGCCGTCAAAAATAACCGAGCCTTTTTCCAGAACAACTATTCTGTCTGCGCGTAAGGCTTCGTCTACATCATGGGTTACCTGAACAACCGTGTTTCCCTTTTCGTTCCATATCTGGACAAGCTTTATGATTTCTTCCCTCGAAGCAGGGTCAAGCATGGCTGTAACTTCGTCTAGGATTAGCAGGTCGGGGAAGAGGGCCAGTATTCCGCTAAGGGCAAGCCTCTGCGTCTGTCCAAGGGAAAGCTCAAAAGTCCTGGAGCTAGCCCTGTCCGACAGTCCTGTAAGCGCAAGACATTCTATGGTGCGAAGTTCAATTTCGTCCATGGTCATGTCAAGGTTTTGGGGGCCAAAAGCGGTGTCTCTTTCTACGACGCTTGCAACAATCTGGTCTTTTGGCTGCTGGAATACAATACCCGGAACGCAATCTTCCTTAAGCTCTAGGGAACCGGAATCAGGCTTAAAGAATCCTGCCATAAGCCTTGCCAGTGTGCTTTTTCCCGAGCCGTTTGTGCCAAGAAGGGTAATGAATTCTCCTTTCTGAATGCTTAAATCTATGTTTTTTAGTGCGGGCTGCTCTGCCAGAGGATATTTATATGTAATTTTCTTTAGTTCAAGCAAATTCATCTGGTTTTAGTGTAGTTTTTTTTTATATTGATGTCAAATCGTATAAAAATTATTAATCTTTTGTTATAAGTCTTTATTTATTTTCAGATATGATGTATAGTTGTAATAGTAGATTTTTAAGGAAATGATGGTTACTCTCCTTTACATCATTACAATCTTTCTATTAATTGCCGGCCTGCAGGTTTTATCCTCCTAATTTTTTTCCTGCCGTCCGGCGATTTTTTTTGCCCTTTTTATTTTTTCTAAGCCATTTTAGCTAAGACGGTTTTATCTAAGCCCCTAAACTGCTTTTTAAGAGCAAAATCTCCGCTTTCCCCACACCCTAAAAAATGCGGGGTAGCGGATTATCCTTTGCGGAGTGTTTTAGTCTTTTTCCACTTCTGTGCAAGCTATGTGCAAGTCTTTAAGCTGCGACTCGTCTACCGGAGATGGGCATTCGTCCATTGGGGAAGCCGCCAGGTTGTTCTTTGGGAAGGCGATAACTTCGTGGATGCTTTCCTCGTGGCACATAAGCATTACAAGGCGGTCAAGGCCAGGAGCAATTCCTCCGTGTGGCGGTGCGCCAAACTTGAATGCCTGAACCAAGAAGCCAAATGCCTTCTGTGCGCGCTCGTTTGAATAGCCAACAATCTTAAAGATGCGCTGCTGCAAATCCGGGTCGTTAATACGCATACTTCCGCTTGCAAGTTCGTAGCCGTTAAGAACCAGGTCGTAGAGGTCTCCCTTTACAGCCCCTGGGTCGCTTTCCAAAGTTGGCCAGTATTTCTTCTGTGGAAGAGTGAACATGTGGTGCTCTGTCTCCCAGTGGTTTTCTTCTTCGTTCCATGCAAAGTAGGGGAAGTCTATAATCCATACAAAGTGGAATTCATCTTTGGGGTCGTAGAGGTTAAGGTCTTTGCCCAACTGCTTGCGGACTGCACCCATTGCGGTACATGCCGTCTGCCACTGCTCGTCGCTTACAAAAAGAAGAAGGTCGTTCTTTTCTGCACCAAGCTTTGAACAGATTTCGCTTTCCTTTCCTGCAAAGAATTTGCTTATTCCGCCCTCGAAAGCAAGTCCAGTAGCGTTTGCTAAGTCTGCCGAAGAAACCTTCATCCAAGCAAGTCCCTTTGCCTTGTATTTCTTTGCAACCTCTTCCAAAGCTTCTATATTCTTACGGCTGTATTTGTCTGCAACGTTCTTTACGACAAGAGCCTTTAGTCCGCTTCTCTTGTGGCGTTCAACATCCATTCCTGGGTTTGCTGCTCCTGCCTTGAATGCGTTAAAGTCGCTAAGGTCTGCCATGAATGCTGCATCCTGAATCTTCATTCCAAAGCGAAGGTCCGGTTTGTCGCTTCCATAGAAGTTGAATGCATCGTCCCAGCTTAAACGGTCAAATTTTACCGGAAGGGTATAGTTCATGGTCTTCTTGAAGAT
>JAGACC010000079.1 GCA_017614295.1 Treponema sp. | reverse complement strand
GTATTTCTCTGCCTCCGAGCCTTTACAAAAGAAAATAGCTTTTACCCTATATTTATCAAGTATACTTAAGATTTTTGGCGTTACTGCCGGATCGGGGCCATCGTCGAAAGAGAGGCAGACGCATTTTTCTTTTCCTTTTAATCTGAAATGTCCCTCTCTATAAAAAGAGCGCGTGCCATTGCAAACGAACTTAGCAAGCGGGGAATTCCTGCTGAAAAATATATCTGCAAGGGATGGGGAGCAACAAAACCGATTGCAGACAATTCCACGGCAGAAGGACTGGCCCAAAACCGCCGCGTAGAGATAACCATTCTGGAATAGTTTTTTTGGAGCAACTTGCTTTTTTTTACTGCCCCTCCGGGATTCCTCGTGTTACGGGCTTTCCGGGGCTTGCCCCCTTGCGGGCGCGGTGCTTTCGCACGCCTTGCGGCCCCCTCCAATCCCGGCTAAGTCCCTTTGCAAAACATTTTCCCAGTCATCCGTTCAAAATTGGGTAAATGCTGTCGCCCTATCCTTTCTAAAATTGATGTAGAATTTTTCCCTGCCATAAGATATAATTCTCTTATATGAAACCCGTGCCCAATTACACAGTTATTTACTCCGACAACGACATTGTGGTCCTTAACAAACGCTCAGGCCTTTTGGTTGCCCAGGACCGCTACGATCTTGATGCACCCCGCCTTGATACAGAAGCGTCCAAGGAATTTGGAAAGCTTTTTGCCGTTCACCGCATAGACAAAGACACGAGCGGACTTGTAATTTATGCAAGGAATGCAGAAGCCCACCGCAACCTTAGCATTCAGTTTGAAGAGCGTGGCGTAAAAAAGACCTACCACTGCCTTGTTAACGGTCATCCCCTTTGGTCAGAAAAAACTGTGGACCTAAAGCTTGAACCGGACGGAGATTCACGTCACCGCACGATTGTAAACCCACGCGGAGGAAAAATTTCTATAACGGACTTTAGGCTTATTGGTAACTGCGGCCCCTACAGCTGGATAGAAGCTTGTCCACGTACCGGGCGCACCCATCAGATCCGTGTTCACCTGGCATCGCTTAGCCTTAGCATTGTCTGCGATCCGCTTTATTCCGGTAACCAGAAGCCTATCCGCCTTAGCGATGTTAAGCGTAAGTGGAACGGAGACGTGGAAGCAGAAAAACCGCTTCTTTCTAGGCTTGCCCTCCATGCCTACAGCCTAAAGATTGAACATCCAAAGCTTGGCCACGAAATGAATTTTACCGCCCCCTATCCACGCGACATGGAAGCTGTGCGTAAGCAGTTTGCAAAGATTTTTAAGGTTAACCCCTTTGAACCCATAAATACAGCTGACGGAATTCAGCAGGAAAATACGGATGAAAAGGAATAGAGACGGCTTGGGGCTTAGAAAGGCTTTTCTTCCTCTGCTATTTGCCCTTGTTTGTGCGCTAACATGCCCAAATTTGTATGCAAAGGCCTCGGACTTTCATTTTTCTGTGGAAGCGGACGCTACTTTGCGTTTTGCAGAACAGGGGGAATACGTTTTTTTGGACGTAGACTCTGGCGGAAAGCGAACACTTAGCTACCTTTGCTGGGAACAAAAACCGCTTTTTATTCCGGAGGCAAAGGTTAAGGGCGGCTGGAAGAACTTCTACCTTTCTTTTAGCGCAAAAACTGCAATTCCTGCAGGGTGTGGCTCCGTCTTTGACTCTGACTGGCTGAACGTTTCTGACTTTCCCAACTGCGCAGATGAATATGCAAACATAAAGACAAATTTTACCGAAAGCGACTGCAAAACCAACTATTACTATGGCTTTAGCGGAGAGCTTTCCTATATTTTTAAGATACGGGAAAATTTTTCTTTTGAGCCTTTTGCAGATCTTTCCTACACCCATTCATCTTTTTCTGCAATAGGGGCATCCGGTTCCTATTACGACACCCATAACAGTATTGAACCAAACGGCTACTACGGAAGCTATAACGATGCGGACGGCAGTTACGATATTGAAATGAGCGGAGACGAAGTGCTTAGGCTGGAAAGGGTTGTAGTGCAGTCATGGCTTGGCGGCAGGGTTAACATGGGAATTACCCAAAAACTGGACATGGGCTTTTCTCTGGCGGTAAACCTGTGGACTTTTGTTCAGTCGCTGGACTCCCATTTGGTTACGGGCGTCTATTATCTTGATGAAATTGAAGACAATTTTGGCGGAATAAAGGCGGAATTGGACTTTTCCTATAATTTTTCCAAAAAAAGCACCCTGGTTTTTGCAACCAAGTATACGGCTTTGCAAACTCTTGAGGGTACTTCAAAGTCTGCTGCATGGGAAAACGCTTCTTATTCAGAATATACAGACTGTTCTTACTGGGAAGGCGGCAGGTTCTACAAATGTACGAGCGGATTTGATTTTTCTTCTATTGAATTTACCCTTGGCTACAGGTACACCTTCAACTAACTGCCCCTGTTAATAACTATGCTCTTTTTTTCCGATACTATAAGTTGTCAGAATACCGGGGTTTTAGGGGTAGGGGAATTCCTGCATTTTGGCTATTTTAATGTAGACTGATTTTTGTTTTCATATTATAATATTAAGAAGAATTTTAGATTCCATAGGATTATGGATGCTTAGGAGTTTTTATGGCGATAAAAGAATTGAATCGCTTTGATACAAACGCAAAGCGCAACGTTCAGATTGCAACAAAACTTACTGCCGTTATTGGTGCGGTTGCGCTTGTTTGCTGCCTTGGAATTGCATTTATTTCCATTTATATTTTTAACAGAAACCTCCGCACAGATACTACGGCTACTCTAAAAGACACAGCCGACGGTGTGGAATTCATCCTTGACGACTGGATGAAGACCCTTTACGGAGCCGCGCTTTCCCTGTCACAGTCTTATGATGTTATAGAATGCTTGGAAGAGCATGATTCGGCCAGGCTGCAAAAAATACTGCAGGGCATGGTTCCCGGTTTTGAGATTGAACGTGTTGCGGTAACGGATGCAAAGGGTAAGATTGTTCCCGGTGGAGCCGTTGGAATGGGCGAAAGCTTTGACCTTATGCAAGGTTCAACGCTAAAGCCAGCCCTTGCAGGTAATGTCGTAAAGTCCTACGGTTGGGCTACTGACGATGACTTTGTAATGGTTTGTGCGGCTCCTATACGCAAGGACGGAAAGATTCTAGGTTCGGTTATTGTTGCCTACGACTTGGTTGGCGGTTCTTTGCTTCCGTCTGTTAACCAGATATTCAATATGGACTGTACTATTTTCCGCGAAAATGTCCGCGTAAACACTACGCTTACGGATATGAACGGAAAGAAGCTGACTGGTACCAAGCAGGAAGACAAGCACGTTCTTGACAACGTATTCAACAAGGGTGTCCGCTTTAACGGTGAGCTTATAATTGGCGGTAAGGATTACTTCTGTGTCTATATTCCGCTTAAGAATCATGAAGGCAAGGTTGTCGGTATGTTCTTTGTTGCAAAGAGCCTTGCTGTTATTGGACAGGTAAAGAATGCTACCCTTAAGGTTGTAATTCCTATTTCCATAGTTGTATTCCTTATTGCAGTATTCTTTGGTGGCCGCTTCGTAAGATGGCTTATGTGGCGTCTTGACAACATTACAAAGGTTCTTGTTGAACTTGAATC
>JAGACC010000078.1 GCA_017614295.1 Treponema sp. | reverse complement strand
TGAAAAGGTTATTTACAAGATAGGGCTTCCTAATGATTGAAAAGTCCTGACCCCACATATAGTGTTCCCTGCCAGCCCAAAAAGTAGCCTAATGTTCCCACAAATGAGTATATGTAGGAATAAGACATATTTTATTTGTTCTACCGGGATGGAAAAGCCCTACTTGTGTGTTCAGAATCTGCACCTGATATTCCCAATTTGAATTTTAATTCTTAAGCAAACACATGTTTTTTCTTTTCCTGTGCACACTGTACAAGGTAAAGGTTTAATCTTCTTTGGTCGCGCTGTCATAGTCAAGGAACCAATCTCCATTGTCTTTGTTCTATTTGATTTCCATATTTATGTACTACATACAAAGCAAATATTTGTCAAATAATTATGTTGTAAAACCCCGATGAATTATGATATACTCATCCGCTCTTATACAAATTTTACAAACTAAAAAGTGAGATACACCATGGATTTACAAATCAGAAAAGCAATTGCCGAAGACGCAGAAATACTCATCAAAATCTACAACGAAGCATTTTATGAAGATTACGTTAAATATGGTGAATGTCCTGCATACGGCCGTTCAGTCGATGATATGAAAAAATCAATTGCCGAAATTCCAAAATATATTGCGTATTACAATTCTATTCCTATTGGGGTAATTTCGGTAAAAGCAGAAGGCGAAGGGGTTTATTATATAGGCTGCGTCTGTGTAATTCCTGAGTTCCAAAGAAAAGGCATTGGCCATCAATTAATTGAATTTATGAAAACCCAATACAGTGACTGGAAAAAAATTGAACTAATCACTCCAATCGATAAAGAAAAGAACGTAAACTTTTATACTAAGAAATGCGGCTTTATAATTGATAATGAAGAAATGGATAGCTCTGTAAAAGTTTACCACTTTAGCATGAACCGTTAAGGGAGTAAAAATGGTTATAGAAAACTATAATCCCAAGTGGGTGGAAGAGTTTCTTGCCATAAAAGAATTCCTGGAAAAAAATACTACGGAATATATTTCCATTGAACATATTGGAAGTACATTGGTTCCAGGAATGAAGGCAAAACCCATTATTGATATAGATATTGTTGTAGAAGATGCAGGTCAATTTAAGCGGCTAAAAGAAGAGCTTTTAAAAATTGGCTACGTTCATGAAGGAGACGGAGGAATCCCTGGACGGGAAGCTTTTGATCATAAAAATGTTTCTATAAACATCGATCATCATTTATATGTATGCGTTAAGGACAATGCAGAACTGATGAGACACCTTAAATTTAGAGACAAGCTTCGTTCATCTCCGGAACTCGTAAATGAATATAACAGAATCAAAGAAGAGATACTTGCAAAAGTTGGAAATGATAACCGCTCTGGCTATGTCCAGATGAAAGAAAAAGAGTACAAATGGTTCTTTTGTAAAATAATTTGAAATGGAAGTTGAATTACGCTTTAGTGCAGGAATAGCAGAAATTTTAAATACTGCATCACAGGATGACTTTTCTTCAAATGGCGATTATGAAATATCTTTAAGCGTTTGTAGAAAATTATTGAATAAAGATTTAAAAGAAAGTTACTTTTATTCAAACATGACGGAAGAAGATATATTTAGTACTTTTTGCGGAAGTTAAAAAATTTATTTGTTCTAGAGCAAGAAAGCATGCTATAATGGTTTTATGACAAAAGCATTTAAAGCGGTTTTTATGCTGACCGCTGTTTTTATGGCATTTTCCTCATGCAAAAAACAATCTGTTAAAACGGATGAAGCGAATAACGGCACCAAAAAGGAAGAGTCAAATTTTAAAATTGGATTTTCTATAGATACGCTTGCGGTTGAACGTTGGCGGCGGGACTGCGATGTTTTCTTGAACACGGCAAAAGACCTTGGGGCAGACGTAATTGTTCAGAACGCGGGAAACAGCGTGCAGGAGCAGCAAAAGCAAATAGGCTATCTTATAAACAGGGGCGTAAAAGCTATCGTCATTGTTCCAAAGCAGGCAGATTCTCTTACCGAATGCGTCCGTATAGCAAAAAACAAAAACATTCCGGTTATTTCCTATGACCGACTTACCCTTAACGCAGACATAAGCCTTTATATTACGGTAGACAGCAAGGCAGTAGGAACTCTTATGGCAAAGGAACTGCTTACGCGCAATTCTAAGGGCAGGTGGTTTTGCTTTTATGGTCCCCAGGAAGACTTTAATATGTCTTTAATAAAGCGGGGTGTGGAAAACCAGATAAAGGGAGCGCCTGTTTCCATAAGCCTTGTCTATTATACGGACGGATGGAACTACGACCTTTCTTACCAAAAAATGATAGAGCTTATAAAAGAAAGGAATCTTCCGGATGTAATTATTGCGGGTAACGATGCAGTTGCAAACAGCATAATTCAGGCTCTTGGCGAATTTTACCCGGAGAACAATATCTTCATAGGCGGACAGGATGCAGACATTGCCGGTTGCCAGAACGTTGTTACCGGAAAGCAGGCGGTTACAATCTTTAAGCCAATAAACGAACTTGCCCAAAAGGCAGCAGAAATTTCATGTGCCCTTGCTCAGGGAAAGACTGTGGAAGAAGCGGCAGGAACAAAGGATGTTATAGACAACGGATACGGAGAAATACCTGTTCTGTGGATGCAGCCTATTGCCGTTACCAAAAAGAATATGGACGAGGTTATAATAAAAAGCGGTTTCCATACAAAGGATGAAGTCTACCGGAACTAATATTTTTATTCGCGCGGAAGGGTTGAATACCCCGCCCCTTGGGGCGGAATAAGGGTATTCAACCCTGACTGCAATACCTTTTAAGAACAACGCACCCCACGTTGGTTCGCATAAAGATGTTTTAATACTGGGGGATTTCGTTTTATGAGGAACTCATACCCCATAGCTTGCTGCGGGGTGCGTTGATTCGCGTATACTAGATTTTTGCGCGGTATTCCGAAGGGCTAATTCCAAACTTCTGCTTGAACAGCTTGCTAAAGTAATTCTGGTCGTTGTAGCCCACGCTGGCGGTAATTTCCTTTATAATCAGGGAATCATCCTTAAGAAGCTTTTTTGCCTTTTCCAGCCTCATGGAAGTTATATAGTTTATAAAAGTTTCCCCGGTTTCCTCTTTGAACAATTTGCTCAGGTAGAATGGGCTTACGTTCAGAGTTTGCGCCAAAGTTTCCAGTCCGTCCAGATCCGCAAGGTGTTCCTCTATGTAAAGGCGGGCTTTTTTTATGATAGGATTTTCCGTTTGCGCCTTAAGGTTTTGAATCTCCGAAGCGCATTCCATGGAGCGCTCTGCCAAATATTGAATCTGCTCTTGAGTGGAATCTGTTCGTTCAAAAAAAGAAAATGCGCTGTCTATGGCAGGGTTTTTGTAAGAAGGATTCAGTCCAACAACGGCATTCTTCTCCTGTATTACAAGCTCAAAAAGCGCACCCTTTATTTTGTTGCTGTCATCCTTGAATTCAGAAAGAATGGATGTTGCGCATTCCCTGGCGTATTCACCCGCATTTGCAGTGTCTCCAAGGCGTATGCTCGTCAAAAGCTTCTGGGCTGGCTTGTTTGTCTGCGAAATGTTCTTCTGTATGCTCTGACCGCCGGAAAATTCAATTCCCCCGGAAGCGCCTATCTTGTTGAGCAGGACGGATGCCGCATTGTAGACCTTTTGTGCGTCCGCTATGTTGTGCTCAATCTCGCTTACACCAATCTTTATTTTTGCAGAAATCTGTATGGAAAGAAGGGTAAAGAGTTCATTCATAAGTTCGTGCTGAATCTTTTCGGAAAAAGAATCCATGCCGCTGGATGCAAGCGGGAAGAAAACTGTTATGCGGTTACCCATAAAAGATCCGATGATGCATCTGCATTTGGAAGAAAAAATTTCCCTTATCTTTTCATAGATGCTGCCACGGTTGTTTGGTGCGGTATCTGGAATTTCCAGGCAGGCAAAGAAGTAATCGCTTTCCGTAATTCCAAAGTAGTCAAGGTAGTCGGTAAAGTCCGTGTTTCCGTTGTTGAATATGCATGAATAGATAAAGTCGCTTTCCACCATTGGAGAAACAACATTCAGCTTTTGGTGCAGCTTAATGGAATCCGTCTGCTTTCCGCGCTCATTGTCTACTGCATTCATTGCGTCGCGTACAGTTTGAATTATAAGGTTTCTGTTAACCGGCTTTGTAAGGTACTTGAAGGCTCCCATGTTAAGGGCTTGCTGTGCGTACTGGAATTTGTCATAGGCAGTAAGGATAATAACAATGATGTTTGGATTCATCTGCTTTATAAGGCTTACCGCTTCCAAACCGCTTAGTCCCGGCATGCTTATGTCCATAAAAAGAATGTCTATGTTCTGCGAGCGTACTTCTTCCAATGCCTTTGTTCCGGAATTTGCGGTAAAGATTTTTACCTGTTCGGCAAAGTTTTTATTCAAAATCATCGTAAGAGAATCTGTTACAATCTGTTCATCATCTGTTAATAGAATATTATACACGGTTTTCTCCTGTCTGAATAATGGCTGGGATTTTTATGTTGAACATAGTTCCTTTTCCGTCCGGGTTTTCTGATATGTTAAAAACATCCGTCTTCTTAAAATAAATTTGCAGGCGGGATATTACGTTGATTAAGCCAGTAGAAACATGAGTCTTTTCCTGTGTAATTTTATCCTGAACCAAGACGTCGTTGCTTTCTTCCTGGGCAATTTTCATCACGCGCTCTTTTACGTCTTTGTCAAAGCCAATTCCGTTGTCGCTAATAGAAATTAGAATCATTTCCGGCAATTTTTTTACGCTTATTGTAATGCGGCCGTTTTCTGAAACCCCATAGAGTCCGTGCTTTATGCAGTTTTCCACAAGTGGCTGTAGAATCATGTTGGGCATTTTTACGCTTAGGGTTGCCTCGTCTATGTCTTTTACAAATTCGTAGCGCTCCCCAAAGCGAACCTTCATAATGTAGATGTAGTTGTCCAGCATACCAAGTTCGTCGCTGATTGTGGCATCGCTTCCCGGGTGCTGGATATTGTAGCGCAAAAAGTCTGCAACCTGTTCCAAGAAGTAGCAGGTCTTGTCCGCTCCCTCCATCATGGCAAGCTGTGCGCCTGTGTTCAAGGTATTAAAAAGGAAGTGCGGCTTTATCTGGTCCTGAAGGGCTTTTAGGTGTGCGTCCGTATACAAGGCCCTCATCTCTATTTCTTTTTCCCTAAGTTCATTCTCCTGAAGGGCTTTTTCCCAGATAGTGTCAACGTATTCCCGGATAGAAATAATCATGCTGTCAAAGGCACGGCAGATGTTACCTATTTCGTTGCGCCTGTCGTTCTTAAAAAGCGGAACGTCAAAGTCTTGTTCTGCAACGCGGAGGGCAACGGAAGAAATCTGCTTAAGAGGTGTTGTTATGTGGGCAATGTGAATGTAAAGCAAAAGAGCCGTGTTCAGCAAAATCATGATTACCGCAAAAATTGTCCGGTGGATAACTTGCTGTGTATTTGTCTTGCTTTGGGTGTAGTTTGCAGCATTCATCTTAAAGTAAAGCATGTTAAGGTTCATAATCTCGTCGTACAAAAACGAGTAGCAGTCCAGGGTCTTTACATAGTAGAGGTCTGCATCCTTTGAATTGTTTGCCCGCCTTGCAGCAATAGCCTTGTTGCTAAGGTCAAAAAAGGAAATGGAAAGCATCTTTATGGTATATTCCTTTTGCTCTGTGTAAACCGTGGAAGGAATACCCCTCAATTTTTCTGCATTGCTTTCTGCAGCGGCTTCAAAGTGATAGTATTTGTCTATGCTTTCAAAGGTCCTGTAGCTCATGTAAGATTCCATTGCGGCTTCTGTCTGCTCAAGGTTTGTAAGGTAAGCGTCCAGCTCTGCATTCGTACTGAATGAATCCCCGGTCTGCCACATAACGCCCATTACGAGTGCGGAAAGGTAAAGTACAATAAAAAGCGTAAGCAAAAAACTTGCAAGTACGCTAAGCATGAGACTTGTTCGCAGATTTAAATTCTTAAACAGACTGTTCATTTTGTAGCTTCCTGCCTGAGCACTTCTATTTCTGCGGAAACATAGCTGTTTGCATAGCCGTTGTCTATGTATTCAAAAAGTTCTTCCATAGCCTTTTTGCCAATGTCCTGAGTTTTTACGGAAATAAGCTCCGTTACGATGTTTTTTTCAAAGTATGAACGGCAGTCGTCGCTGTCTCCAAAGCCGAGTATTTTTACCTTTCCGGAAAGGTTCAGGTCTCGTACGCTTTGAGCGGCAAGAATCGTGTTTTCCTCCGAAAGCGGTACAATAAGTTCCAGCCCCTCTTCCGAAGCAAGCTTTTGCCTAAGATAGTCCTCTTTGGAAAAGTTTGACTCGCTGTGAACCAGTATGCTCTTTAGTATGAATTCCGGGTGCTCGTTAGTTATTGTGTTAAAGAGGGTGTTCATCATGGTGCTGTAGCTGGAGTTGTTGCCCTGTTCGGAAACAAGAATGATAACTTTCTTGCTCTTCCCGATAAGAGAAATAATTTCGTTTGCGGTAATTTTGCCAAGTTCGGAAAAGTTTACGCCAATAAAAGAAAGCTGCTGCAAATTTGGCAGGTAATTTCCTATCGTAATAAGGGGAATGGCTGTGCCGTTGCGGTTTCTTGGCACTTGAAGGGGTTCGTCTCCGCTTATGTAGGCAATTACACCGTCTGCGGACAAATATGTGGCATAATCAAAAAGAGACTGCATGGGAATCTCGCGGGCCTTTGACTTTCCGGTATAAAGCTCCACGGCAGCATTGTAGCTTTCGGAAACTTCCATTGCACCCTTTGCAACTTGGTTCAAATAGGGACCGTTATCGCTTTTACCAACAACAAGAATATTGTATCCTCGGGACGAAGCATGGTTTTCCTGGGAATTTACCAAAGATTTTAAAGACAAAAACTGGATTCCCAAAAAAACGGCAAAAATCAAAATTATTGCAATTAAAAGAGATTTTACCAATGTATTAAGTATTTTTGAATTAAGCCGCAGCATTTTTCCATTATATCACTATCGCATAAGGAGGGGGAAGTCTCCCCCTGCGCCCGCACTGCGTTGCGGTCTACCCTCTCTCCTAGGGGGCACTCACGTTCCCCCTAAAACCCCCTTGAGCACAAACTTGATTTCCGTAGTTTTAGTGGTTTTACCTAAAAAGTGATTGTTAAAATGGAAAAAAGGTGTCATAATAGATTTGAGGGGTATTTATGTCTAAAAAAAAGATTGATTTACAGGAAGCTGTTGACCAGATTGCACAGACTGCGGAAGAATTGGGCGAAAAAGCAACTGAGGCCATAAAAACCCATCTGAACATTCCTGCTTTTAGCGAACAAAGTGCAGATAGAAGGCAAATTCAGGAAGATATGCGCACTGTTTTGCAAAGCCAGAGGGAATTCTTTGCCACAGGTACAACCCTTTCTGTTTCCTGGAGGATTGAGCAGTTAAAAAAGCTGTACAATTCAATCAAAAAATACGAAAATGACATTTATTCTGCCCTGAATGCAGATTTGCTTAAAAATCCCTTTGATTCCTATGCTACGGAAATAGGGATGGTCCTTTCGGAAATTACCCAGTCCTTGCGCCACGTAAAAAAATGGAGCAAGACAAGAAAAGCTTCGTCCGCATTTTTTATGCACCCTTCAAAAAGCAAGGTCTTTGCAGAACCTTATGGTACGGTTCTTGTTATATCTCCGTGGAACTACCCATTTATGCTTGCCTTGGAACCTCTTGTAAGCGCCATTGCAGCCGGAAATACAGTTGTCCTTAAAACTTCGGAATTTTCAAAGGCTACAAACCAGGTTATACGCCAGATACTTTCTGATTGCTTTGAAAGCAACTTTGTTACTGTAATAGAGGGCGGCTCTGTCGTAAACCAGCTTTTGCTGCACGAAAAGTTCAACTTTATCTTCTTTACCGGAAGCCAGTCGGTCGGAAAAATCGTTATGGAAAGCGCGGCAAAATTCCTTACGCCGGTATGCCTTGAACTTGGCGGAAAGAGCCCCTGTATTGTGGAAGCGAGTGCCAATATTCCTGCTGCGGCAAGACGCATTGTTTGGGGAAAGCTTCTTAACGCAGGACAAACTTGTGTTGCACCGGACTACATACTTGTTCACGAAAGCAAAAAAGATGAATTCTTGGCGGCTGTCCACGATGAAATAACAAAGCAATTCGGCGAAAATCCTTTGCAGAACGAAGAATACGGTAAGATTATAAACAAAAAGCACTTTAACCGTCTAATTTCCATTGCACCGGAAGCGCAGAACGATCTTGAAAGCAACAAGATTGCACCTACAATACTTGATTTGGGTCCCCTTGGCGGAGAAAAGGCATCTCGTCATCCTTCTATGCAGGAAGAAATTTTTGGCCCAATAATGCCTGTAGTTACTTATGAAAATCTTGAAGACGTTATCCTGTATGTAAACTCCCGTCCAAGTCCGCTTGCGCTCTACCTGTTTTCAACGGAAAAGCCTGTCTGGGAAAGTGTAATAAAGCGCGTTCAGTTTGGCGGTGGCTGCATCAACGATACTATTATCCATATTGCAAACAACCGTATGCCGTTTGGCGGTCTTGGAGAAAGCGGTATTGGCCAGTACCACGGAAAAGCCGGCTTTGACTGCTTTACCCATTACAAGAGCATGGTCTTCCAGAAGGAAAAGGGCGACTTTAACATACGCATAACTCCGCACAAGAACCACTTGTCTTTTGTTAGAAAGATACTGAAGTAGGGTTGGGTGTGATTGATTGCAAGAACCGTGTCATTGTTGGGGTGAATCTGATGATGACACGGGTTTAGTTAATATATAACCGTGAACTGCTACATCATATTTGTAACAAGTGAGTTTTAATTTTGCCATGCAACTGGTAGCGTATAGTTTGTATATGACGTTCCTGTTCCATTCAGTTGTCCTGAAAATTTAACATTTGTATTTATGTAGTAATTAGATCCCATAACAGCTGAGTTTCCTGTAATTATTGC
>JAGACC010000007.1 GCA_017614295.1 Treponema sp. | reverse complement strand
TGGAGGGGGATTTCCTGTCTTGGATGAAAGGTCTGCACCCTGCCTTGAAACACATGCGGCAACTTTGCTTGTTATCATTCCGTCTCCGCTTACCCAGCCGGTTATGTCTATTGTAAGGCCGGAAACTATTTCTCGTGTGATTCCTGAGTAGACGGGTTTTCCTGTTTCCGGATCAAGGTTGTTGTCCCTGTAGCGGTAGGTGTTTGTGTTCTTGAAATTTATTGTGCCTCCGTTAACGCCGTGCAGTGTTGTGTCCGCAAAGACGTGTGCCCGGTTTTCGTTTATTGCGCTTTGAAGGGATGATGCAAACTTTAGACCGAATGCTCCTACAACATCGAGGTTGAGGTTTAAGACTGAACCGAGTGCCGCGCTCATGTTGTGCCTGTCTCCAAGTGCAAGCCTTTTTACGCTTAGAGAAGAGTCAAAGGAAAAGTCGTCTGTTGACTGGTACTGCATTACAAGAAGGTCGTAGCGGATTCTTTTTTCGCTTACGTCTATAAGGCTAAGGTTTTCTTTTAGCTGCTTGTATTGCTCTTCGCTTCCTGTAAAGAAAAATTCGTTGTCGCTTTTTGACTTTACGATTTGGGACTGCTCTATTCCGGGTGGAAGGGCTGCGAGAAAGTCTGCGGTTTTTATGTAGCGTAATTCTATGCGCTTTATGTTTTGTTTTGTGTCGAATGATGATGAAAACTTTTCTATTGAATTGTGAAGATCTTCTTTTGCAAAGTAGAGGATGGCATTTTCTTCTTCCATAATTATGGACTGCTGCTGGCCGAATCTTTGCATGATAAGGTTGCCCGCTTTTGCGCATGGGTAATACTTGAACTGGTGCCTCTTCCAGATTTTGCCTGCGTCGCGTACAGAGTTTGCCTTTTCCTGACGGGGGATTACATAAAATATTCCCTTGCATTCGGTAAAGTCTAAGTTGCAGCTTGAGCACAGGAGCGTGAGTGTTTCCTGAAAATTCTTTGCGCTGAACTTTAGCCTCTTTATTGGAACGGATGTGTCGCAGGAGAATAAAAACTGCTTTTCTGCGTTTGCGAATAATTCTTCCAAACAGACACCTGCGCTTGCATCCTGAATGTCTGCGTCAAAAAGATTTGCGTCTTGGCTGTTGCGACTTATAAAGATGTGTTCGCTTTCTGCTTTTTGCAAATTTCCTGTGCCAAGGCTCCTCTTTATGTGAAAGCCCGATGTTCCTTCTTCTTCTGATTTGCAGACAGATTCGCATAGGTATTCTTTTCCGCACTGGCGGATTAGGGCTTCCAGCATTGTTTTTAGAGCAAGATTTTTGTCTTCTGAACGGATGCTTACGTGAAGGGAAAGAGGTGTGTCGCTTAGCTGTTCGTAAGTTACGGTTGTTCCAAAGTGGCTTGCAAGTTTTTCTGCAATCATGGAAGGTTTACAGTCCATTGCGTCTATGCTAAAGATTCCTTCTTCTTCCCTTATGCTTACCCGGCTTACCGTCCAGAGATCCGGGCTTTTGTTTACGTAAAGGCGGTTGGCTTTTAGGAAGCTGTCAAAGGCGTTTTCGAAAGATGTGCCTGCAAAGCGGAATGTCATCTTGCCGCTTACGGTGTCGTCTGCAACGATTGCTATTCCCCGGTACATGCTTACCGTGTAGAGGATTTCTCCTATGTCTTTGTTTACAAATTCAAATCCGTCTATTGATGAGCTTTGGCTTTTTGTCTGGGCAGAAAGTTCGCTTGAAAATGCAGCGTTGCCAACTGCAAGTCCAAGGCATAAAACTGCTAGAAGTCTTTTTTTCATTTTTGTCTCCGTTTTTTTTCTTTGGTCTACACATATATATTCATAGCTAAAAGTTAAAAACGTAGAACTTTGCGTAAATTTTTTTTGATTAAATTAGGGCGCTTCTGCAATCCAAAAAAAAATCCATGGAGGGATTTTTTTCATTCTTGCCAAGCAGTAAAAAGCCATGGATGGCGGCTTAGCAACATGCAGAATTGCTACGCGGGATTGGAGGGGCTTAAGTTGCCGTAGGCAATGGAGCGCGGTTAGCGCGGAACCCCGGAAAGCCCGTGACGAAAGGAGCTTTCGGTCGAGTTAGCCAAGGAGCGGATGGTAGAGGGGAAAAAAGTACCGTCCAAAAAAAGCTTTGGAGAATACACTTTTATAAAAATGAGATTTGTGCTAGAGTTGTTTTGAGGAGTTTACTGCTATGGAAAAAAAATCTTCAAAGAAAAAAGTTCCTGCTCGTCCTGTACGTCCGGTCCGTTCAGCTATGGAGGAGGCTAAGGCCCGTCTGGAGGAGTATGAGGCGCTTGAACAATTAGCCGAAGAACGTTTGCAGAAGCAGAAGGGTTCAACAATTCGTCTTGTTAAATTTTTTGTGTTTATTTTTGTTATTCTTGCCGCTTGCCTTGGTGCCTATTATGGCTGGAAAAAATTTACGAAGATTCAGATAGAAAGAAAATATTCTACGATTTCTTCGCAGATTCAGGAGGTTGCGGAACTTACTGCGATTAAGTACACATACAACGATGTTGTTAGCATAAAAAAATCTGCGGTTGGAGGAATGAGCAAGGCTTACAGTATTGTAAAGTATACGGGAATTATTCGCGTTGGAATTCGTGATGTTTCTGATATTGGGATAAACATAAGCCCGGATGGAAACAGCGTTTCTGTTAAGGTTCCCCGCTCGGAGATTTTGGAGAATGCCCTGCTTAGCCAGGAAGTGTTTGATGAAAAGGACGGGGTTTTTGTTGGGGTGAATACCAAGGAAGTTATGGAAGAGATAAAGCGCGCTATGGAGGGTCAGCTTGCTTCTATAAAGGAGTCTGGTATAGAGAAGGATGCGGATAAGAAGGTTAAGTCCCTTTTGGAGAGTATGATAAAGGGGGCTGGGTATGATTCTGTTAGCGTGAAGATTGGGATGTGAGGTTTGGTGGAGTGGATTATCGGGTCAAGCCCGATAATGACATTCTGCGCTGGATATGATGGCATTCTGTTTTGGGGATGGTGACAGTCTGCTTTGGGGTGATGGCACTTTGCACATGGTATGATGGCACTGGGCTTCGGGAATGGTGACACGTTGCTTTTGAGATGATGACTTTTGGGGTGCGTGCTGATTACGGTTTGCTGATAGTGGGAAGTGGGGTTGCTTTTACTGCCGGTTGTAGGATGATTCTATGTTGAGCTGGGACCTGTATTTTGCTACGGTGCGGCGGGCTACATTTATTCCCTTGGCGGCGAGGGCGTCTGCAACTTTTTGGTCGCTAAGTTTTTTAGGATCGTTTTTGTGCTCTTCAAGAATTTGTTTTATCTGGTAAAGCACCTGGTCTTTGCTTGTGTCTGATACTGCGTTTGTAAAGAAGTATTTTATTTCGAACAAGCCCCATTGGCACTGGATGTACTTGCTGTTTGCCATTCGGGAAATTGTTGTCTCGTGAACTCCAAGTATGTCTGCCACGTCTTTTTGCTTTAGGGCTGAAAGGTTGCCTGGTCCCTTCTTAAAGAATTGCTGCTGCTCTTTTACGATTACGCAAACTGCGCTAAGGAGCGTGTCCTGGCGGTACTGGATGCTTTCTATAAAATCGCGGGCTTTTTTTATTCCTTCTGTTACCGCTTTGTTTTTTGAATCAGCAAACTGTTCGAATGTTTTGTCTATGCTTAGGGTTGGGAGCCTGTCCTTTGCGGTGCGGACTTTCCAAACCGTTGCCTGTGTGCTGCCTTCTTTGCAGACTACAATGCCTTTGCTAAAGTCTTCTTCCGGCAAAGATTCGCTTTCTTTTGCAGAAGGGGCTTCTTCCACATAAATGTCCGGGGCAACGTAATGCGCTTCCTGGGTGCCGAATCCCTGTGCGGGGAAGGGTGTTAGCGTACGGATAAAGTCTATTGCCTTTTGAACTGAATCTTCCGTTACGTCTGAAATCTCTATCTTTGAAATTTCATCTGATTCTTTTAGGGCGAACATTTTCTTTTGCTCAGTCAGGTAGGAGATGATTTTTTTTGTTGCCCTGTCTGCAAGCGGCGGGTTTATAAAATCCAGGCGGCCGTTAAGGATGAAGAGTGCGAGGAATTGGTTCTTGTCTTTTAGTCTTGCCTGAACGTATAGGCTTTCTTCTGAATTTTTTGTGCAGCATCCTTCTGGGGAGAATGACTGGATTAGGGAAGTTACTTTGCTTAGCATTTCCTTCTCTTCTTCCGTGTTCTTGTTGCCAATAAAGGATATGGGGGAGAGCAGGTGGAATCCTTTGTCTGAGAGGTTGTAGATGAGCTTTTCCCCGAGCGCCATTTCTTCTTTGGACAATGCTTCCATGTGGAGCTGGCTTAGCAGGTGGGACTGTAGGCTTTCCCTAAAGTCTTGCTTTGCTTCTATTGCCTGCTGGTAAGTGTTGCTTGCTTCTTGTGCGGAAAGGCTTACCTTGCCTGAGACCCTTGTTGATTCAATTCTTTTTGGGGAGGTCTTTTTTTTGCTTAGGGTGGAGCCTCTTTCCCTTACTTCCAGTGCCGGGTTTTCTTCTGCCTGGCGGTATATTTCTTCTCGCAAGTCGTATGAACCCATTGCCAGTAAATTCATTGCCTGAATCTGCTTTTGGCTCATCACTTGAACCTGAGACTGTTTTAATGTCTGCTGAAAATCTATTGCCGCCATCTTTTTAATTTTTACAGGGGATTGCCCCCGTACCCCTTAAACCCCTCCATTCCCCGGCACGGCTTAGGGGATACCCCCTAAGAACCCCAAATTTTCTATTTATGAAAATCAATTTTGAGAGGAATGAGGGATTGTAACACAAGTCTGATTCACGTTACGTTCCGCTCCAATGCGGGGTTTCAGACGGATTTGACTTCCGCTGCGCCCAAAATTGATTTCCAGCTTTATTGTATAAATTAAGGATAGTATAGCATAAATTTGGAAATGGGGGTATACTCTTTGCATGAATAATTTTGCTGAATACGGTCTGGCAGTGCCTGAGATTCTTCTGCCAAAGGATAAGGATTTAAAGACTTGGTGCGTGATTGCATGTGATCAGTTTACCCAGGATATTTCTTATTGGGAAAATGCGGAAAAGGCAACATGTGGAAAGCCTTCTACTTTGAATTTAATCTTGCCGGAAGTTTATCTTTCTAGCGCAGACAAGGCTGAGCGTCTTAAGAAAATACGTTTGGCAATGAATTCTTACCTGAAGGACGGTGTTTTTGATTCACCAAAAAATGAATTCATCTATATAGAAAGAAAAACTGCTTTTGGAAGGGTAAGGAAAGGTCTTTTGTGTGCGGTTGACCTTGATTCATACGAGTGGAAGCCTTTTAGCAAGAGCCTTATACGCGCTACGGAAGCCACGATTGTTGAACGCATTCCTCCGCGTAAGGAAATAAGAAAGGGTGCGCCTATAGAAAGCCCCCACATAATGCTTTTGGTGAACGACCCGGAAAGACTTCTTGTTGAGCGTGCAGGAGAGGCCGCAAAGAAAAATGCCCCTGTTTATTCAGGAGACCTTATGCTTGAAAGCGGTTCTATTACCGGATGGTCCCTTTCTTCTGAAGGTGAGCTTTCTTTGGTTAAGGATTCTCTTGGCAAATTGAAGGCTAAGAATACTGACTCTGACGGAAGCACCTTTATGTTTGCGGTTGGAGACGGAAACCATTCGCTTGCTACGGCTAAGGCTGTTTGGGATGAATACAAGGCGGAGCTTAAGTCTTTGGGTAAGAGTGATGAAGAGATTGCGTCTTGCCCTGTACGCTATGCCCTTGCGGAGATTGTTAATATTTATGACGAAGGACTTACCTTTGAGCCTATTCACCGCGTTGTTTTGGGAGCGGATAAGGATGAACTTGAAGGCTTCTTGAAGGACAAGATGAATGCTTCTGTTTCTTTTGCAAAGGATCAGTCGGAACTTGAGAAGGAAGTTGCTTCTTCCGGAGGAAACTTTGGACTTGTATATACTGCCGCTGGAAAGACAAGCTATGTGCTTTGCAAGACTAGCGTAAAGGAGCTTCTTGTTAGCAAGATTCAGCCGGTGCTTGATGAATTCCTTAAGGGAAAAGATTCCTGTGAGATTGACTATATTCACGGTAGCGGAGAGGTTTTCCGCTTGGGTGCTAAAGAGGGGAATGTGACTTTGCTTTTGCCGCCTGTAGCCAAGGATTCTTTCTTTGCCACAATCAACAAGACTGGACCTTTGCCCAGAAAGAGCTTTAGCATGGGTGAAGCTAGCGAGAAGCGTTTTTACCTTGAGTGCAGGAGACTTTTCTAGCCATGATTCAGCTGGTTGCGTTTTTGGGTAACTATGGCCGCGAATACGAGAACACAAGGCACAATACCGCCTGGATGTTTGAAGATTCGCTGCCTTTTGCAAACAAGATAAGTTGGCAGAATAAATACAAGTCTGATTTTTTTGCAGTTGACTACGATGTTCTTATGGGATGGCTCTTGGACTGTGGTCTTGTAAAGCAGAGGTCGGACGGTTCTTTGCCTATTCCTTCTTCTGCTCCTGCCAAGGTTTATTTTATGAAGCCTTTGACCTACATGAATTTGAGCGGGGATGCGGTTGGGGAAGCGGCGCGTTTCTTTAAGATTCCACCGGAAGACGTTTTGATTGTTCACGACGAGATAGAGCTTGCTCCGGGTTTTGTTAGCCTAAAGTGGGGTGGCGGTCTTGGAGGGCATAACGGGCTCCGTTCTGTAAAGGCGGTTCTTGGTACTGCTGACTTTTGGAGGCTTCGTTTTGGCGTTGGCAAGTGCACTAACGGTTCTGTTGCGGATTATGTTCTTGGCAAATTTGCAGGGGACGAGGCAATTCTTATGAGCCAGGTCTTTGAGATGACGCTTCCTCTTTTTGCAAAGATTCTTACCGCAAAGGATGCCCACAATCTTTTGGGAGAGTGGGGAAAGAAGAAGCTTGTTGACTAATAAATGCTACTGGAGCTCTTCGATTTTGCTGAGCTTTGATTTTTTGCTTTTTACGGCGTAAATTGAAGTTAGCACAGTTGCGACGATTATTGTTGCAGTGATGATTTCCCAGATTCCGTTGGTGGCAAGTGTGCATCCTAGTATTGCAAAGTAGCCGCCGACAGATGAAAGGCTTTCCGCAGAGAATCCGAACTGTTCCAGGGCCCCCTTCATTCCCTGAAGAAGCTGTTCAGTGTAGAAGATGTAAAGGGCTGCCATTACAATTACCGTGTGGCAAAGTGTTCCTACAGCAGCGGCGATTGAACCGGATACTACTTTTGAGATACCCGGGATTTTTCCGAGCAGTTTGCAGATTGCCCAGACCGCTACCGGGAAAAGCATTCTTGGCAAGACTGAGCAGAATGGGTTTATAAAGAAGGGACTGCCTGTTTGTGCTGCCCTTACGAGGCTTGAAATTCCAAAGATGAATCCTACGCTTATTCCGGGGACAAGGCCTGCAAGAATTACCGCAAGTATTACAGGAATGTGCATTATGGTTATGGCAAGAAGACCTATCTGTAGGTAGCCGAGCGGGGTAAAGCTTAATACTACGCTTAGTGCTCCGAACACGCCTGTGAGTGCGATTTTATAATTTATTGAGCGGTTTGTTTTTTCCATAAGAAACCCCTGGTTGCTTTTCTTCCGATTTGATAGTAATGCAATTTTACTGGAAAATGCCTGCGCTGTAAAGGGGAGGGAAAAGCTGTCTCCGGGCAAAAAAAATGCGGTATATGCAAAAGGCAGGCGCATATACCGCATAAATCTATCTTTAGACGACAACTTATAAAAAGCAGGTTATTAAGTTGCCTCCCACCAAAAGATTTTCCAAATTATAGGCGTATTGTTTCCACCATGTAGCGGATGGATGTTCCCTTGTCGTCCTTGAGGGTCTTTTCTACGATGAATACAAGGCTTTTTCCCTCAGGATCGGTAAAGATTCTGTCTATTCTGTAGGACGTTATGTTCTTGCGCCAGTAGTCGGGGGTTCCAACCTTTCTGCTGTAGAGGACGTTGCCTTCTGAATCCTTCTTTTCCAGGTTGATGTAGAAGCTTGACTGGAGTGTTGAACCCTTGTCCCAAGACTTTTTGCTTACGAGCTTTATGTTGTAGTAGACGTCTTTTCCAAGTACCTCT
>JAGACC010000077.1 GCA_017614295.1 Treponema sp. | reverse complement strand
CATGGTCCTCTCGGATTACGGTTCCTCATTGCTCAGCTGAACCTTCCGCCGACTCTCTGATTCCGTCAAATCAGAGTACCGCATTTTGCCAATCACCTAAATCATAGCATCTGTCGAATTAGCCGAGAGACAAAGTGGTAGAGCAGATAAGGGTACCGTCCAGAAGGGTAGTATCCAGCTTTTGAGATTCCGAAACAAGTTCGGAATGACAGTTTATCAAGTTTTGGGATGACACTTTTGGAACAGGTTTTTAGATTTGATGGTGTTAGTTTTAGGTAACTGGCTTTTAATTTCGGTTGAATAAAAGAATCTTTCCTATTATAATAGAAAAATGGTAATCTCCAAAAGATATAGTTTTTGGGGCTGCCCTGATTTTTATAAAAAAAGGTTGTGTATAGATGGCGAATCTTGATTCAAATACAGTTTTTAAGCCGGTTGTAAAGCCTGTCCGCATGGGTATTGACGTTGGTTCTACGACGGTTAAGGTGGTAATACTGGGTGACGATGATGCCCTGCTTTACGGAGCTTACGAGAGGCACCGCGCAGACATACGCAACACTATTATCACTGTTGTGAACAAGGCTTTTGACGAGCTGGAGAAGAAGTTTTCTGCCGGCCAAGACCAGCCTCTTAGCATAAAGGTTACCGGATCCGGCGGTTTTTCTGTTTCCCAGTGGCTTAACATTCCATTTATTCAGGAAGTTGTTGCTGCTACCACGGCGGTAAAGCGTTTAATTCCAAAGACAGATGTTGTTATTGAGCTTGGCGGTGAGGATGCCAAGATTACATATTTCCGCGGCGGTGTTGAGCAGAGGATGAACGGTACTTGCGCTGGCGGTACAGGTGCTTTTATTGACCAGATGGCGGCTCTTCTGGAGACTGATGCAATGGGTCTTAACGAGCTTGCCAAGGGTGCTTCCACTATTTATCCGATTGCTGCCCGGTGCGGTGTTTTTGCAAAGACGGATGTTCAGCCGCTTATTAACGAGGGTGCAAGGCGCGAAGATATTGCCGCTTCCATTTTCCAGGCGGTTGTTAGCCAGACGATTTCCGGTCTTGCATGCGGAAAGCCTATCCGCGGAAACGTTGCTTTTTTGGGCGGACCACTGCACTTTTTGGACCAGCTTCGCGAAAGGTTTGTCGTTACCCTTAAGCTTACCCCGGACGAGACTATTGTTCCGGAAAACAGCCAGCTTTTTGTTGCTGCGGGTGCGGCTTTTTCTGCGGAAAGGGAAATTAGCTGTATTAAGAACTCTTCTGAAGGGGAGGAGACTGTATTCCCGACGGTTGCCCAGTTTAGGGACAGCCTTAAGAATCTTGTTGGTGCGGAGATGCAGGAGGTTCAGCGTCTTGAGCCTCTTTTCCGCAGCCAGTCGGAGCTTGATGAATTTAATGCCCGTCATGCGGAGGAGAAGGCTCTTACCGGAGATTTGCAGTCAACTCAGGGGCCTGTCTTCTTAGGTCTTGATGCCGGTTCCACCACTACAAAGGCGGTGCTTACGGATACCCAGGGGCGCATTCTCTGGCGCTTCTACGATGTTAATGCGGGTAACCCGGTGGAGCTTGCGGTAAAGGTTCTTAAGTCGCTTTATAAGATTCTTCCCAAGGACTGCTATATTGCACGTTCAGTTTCTACCGGTTATGGAGAGGCTCTCTTCCAGGCGGCTCTTGGCGTTGATGCTGGCGAAGTAGAGACTATTACCCACTACCGCGCGGCAGACTTTTTTGTTCCCGGTGTTGAATTCCTTTTGGATATTGGCGGTCAGGATATGAAGTGTCTCCGTATGAAGGACGGGGCTATTACTTCCATTCAGCTTAACGAGGCTTGTTCTTCCGGCTGCGGTTCATTCCTTGCCCACTTTGCAAGTACGATGGGTATGAGCGTTCAGGAATTTTCAAAGATTGCGCTTCTTGCAAAGACTCCTGTTGACCTTGGTACCCGCTGTACTGTATTCATGAATAGCCGTGTAAAGCAGGCTCAGAAAGAAGGCGCTTCTGTTGCGGATATTTCTGCGGGTCTTTCTTATTCTGTAATAAAGAATGCCTTGTTCAAGGTAATAAAGCTTAGGAAGGCTTCGGACATTGGCAGCAAGGTTGTTGTTCAGGGCGGTACTTTTAACAATGATGCTGTTCTTCGTGCTTTTGAAAAGATTGCAGGTGTTAACGTATACCGTCCGGATGTTGCGGGTCTTATGGGTGCCTACGGTTCTGCCCTTATTGCCCAGGATCAGTGGGAGGATCTTAGGAGACCAAAGCCAGATGACCCGGACCAGACTCCAAAATTCATAAAGTCTGGAATTGCCTCTCTTGAGCAGCTTGAATCTTTTAAGGTTAGCCTTGAGCTTAAGAGGTGCGGAAAGTGTTCCAACAACTGTCTTCTTACAATAAACACATGTACCACCGGAGAAAAGGTTAGCCGCTTTATAACCGGAAACAGGTGCGAGCGCGGTGCAGAATTTGATGACGACGTAAAGGTTAAGGATGCAAGCAACGCAGAGTCTTCTTCCGCAGCGGATGAGGATTCACCTTCTGATTTGCCCAACCTTTTTGAATGGAAGTACAAGAGGCTGTTCAGCTACCTTCCTCTAAAGAAAGAGGATGCTCCCATGGGAGACGTTGGCATTCCCCGCGTGCTTAACATGTATGAGAACTACCCACTATGGTTTACCATTTTTACAAAGCTTGGCTTTAGGGTTAGACTTTCCCCGCGTTCAAGCCGTGCCGTTTACGAAAAGGGTCTTGAATCTATTCCGAGCGAGTCTGTCTGCTACCCGGGAAAGATTACCCACGGTCACATAGAGAGCCTTTTGCAGTCGGGATGCAAATTCATTTTCTACCCATGTGCCCCATACGAGATTAAGGAAGACCCGGGTGCCGGAAACCACTACAACTGTCCGGTCGTAACAAGCTATCCAGAGGTTTTGCGCAATAATATAGAAAGGCTAAGGCAGGACGAAAGCATCCTCTTTATGAACCCCTTCCTTCCTATTTACGATAAGCCCCGTCTTGCTGAGCGTCTTTACGAGGAACTCCACAAGCATTTTAAGAGCCTGTCCTCTGATGACGTAAAGAAGGCTGTAGATGCTGGTTGGGCTGAACAGGAAAAATTCAAGAAGGAAACATCCCTTGCAGGTGAGGAAGCCTTGGAAGCACTTATACGCCGCGGTGCAAACGGTATTGTGCTTGCAGGAAGACCCTACCACTTGGACCCGGAGATTAACCACGGAATTCCAGAGCTTATCCATGGTCTTGGTCTTGGTGTCTTTACGGAAGATTCAGTTGCCCATCTTGGCGCAATAGAAAGACCCCTCCGCATAGTTGACCAGTGGACTTACCACAACCGCCTCTACCGCGCAGCAGCATTTGTTTCCGGAATGCCAAACCTGGAGCTTGTCCAGCTAACATCTTTTGGCTGCGGTCTTGATGCCGTAACCTCTGACCAGGTTGACGAAATCCTTAAGTCCAAGAGCCGCATGTATACGCTCATCAAGATAGACGAAGGAAGCAACCTTGGAGCCGTAAGAATTAGGGTAAGAAGTCTTATTGCCGCTGTTAAGGCAAGGCAGAGGAACCGCATAAAGCTTAGCGTAAAGAGTTCCGCTTACAAGAGGCAGGTCTTTACCAAAGAGATGAAGTTCAGCCACACGATTCTTGCGCCGCAGATGAGTCCGATTCACTTTAGGATTGTTCAGAAGGCTTTCCAGTATTCTGGCTTTAACTTTGTGGTTCTAGACGCAACAGACCCCAAGGCTGTGGACACCGGATTAAAGTATGTTAACAACGACGCATGCTATCCTTCAATCCTTGTAGCAGGACAGATGATTTCTGCACTTCAGAGCGGAAAGTACGACTTGGACAAGGTTAGCTTGCTTATTTCCCAGACGGGTGGTGGCTGCCGCGCAACAAACTACATTGGATTCATACGCCGTGCCCTAAACGATGCTGGTCTTTCCAAAGTGCCGGTAATTTCCCTTAGCGCACAGGGTTTTGAAAGCAATCCAGGCTTTAAGATTACGCTTCCCCTTGTTTCCAGGGCAATGAAGGGTGTAATGCTCGGTGACCTTCTTATGCGCTGCCTTTACAGGACACGTCCATACGAAGCTTCTCCGGGTAGTGCAAATGCCCTCTACGAAAAGTGGAACGGAATAATAGAAGCTTCCCTAAAGAACATGGGTCGCCACAAATACCATAAAATCATCCGCGGAATCGTAAAAGACTTTGACAACCTGCCGCTTTTGCCGGTTAAAAAGCCCCGCGTTGGTGTAGTAGGGGAGATTCTTGTAAAATTCCACCCTACAGCAAACAATCAAATTGTCGATACTATAGAAAGGGAAGGTGCTGAATGCTCAATGCCGGACTTGGCAGATTTCTTGTTCTATACATTCAGCACCGGAATTTTCCGCCACGAAGAGCTTGCGTTCCCAAAAAAGACAAAGCGCAACGCAAAGTTCCTAGTGTGGTTCCTTGAGCGCTACCGCAGCTACATCAAGAAGCAGCTTAAAAAGAGCCGCCGCTTTGATCCTCCAACGGGAATCTACGACCTGATGAAGGGGGTCAACGACATAGTTCAGCTTGGTAACATTACCGGCGAAGGTTGGTTTCTTACAGCAGAGATGGTAGAGCTTATACATTCGGGTGTGCCCAGTATTGCCTGTGTGCAGCCGTTCGCATGTCTTCCAAACCATGTGACCGGTAAGGGCATGATAAAGGAACTCCGCCGCCGCTATCCGGGAGCAAATATTTCTCCCGTAGACTACGACCCGGGTTCAAGCGAAGTAAACCAGCTTAACAGGCTAAAGCTTCTTTTGAGCAATGCGCCTGTTGGTATGCATCCGGACGAAAGGGATGACGGAATGATTCATAATCCCGACAAGACCGTGGTAAAACCCCGCGTAAGCTATGCGGAAGGATTCGCGGATTTTTCGGACAGTGAGAGCGTAAGCCCGCAGGAAATGCCGCCTGCAGGGGAACTTTCGTCTTCTTATCTTCCGGGAGGACAGAACTAGTATGTTTAGTATGGTTAAGATGAATTTTAAGACTCTTGCAAAGGCAGTTTTTAAGTCAGCGCCCAAGGCTTTGGCACTAGCATCGCTTCTTTTTGCAGCGGGAAGTGCTTTTGCCGAATACAACCAGGCAGGAATTCCAGATTCTGCGGAGATTCGCGCCAGAATTCAGCAGGAATGGCTTGAGCAACCCTATGCCGCTATAAAGGGTAAGGCAGCAGAACACAGCACGGACGCCATCGGAAACCTCTTTGAAATCCGCATGGAAGATTCCGCTGAAGCCGAATACGCAATAATCGTTTGCCCGGAAACATACAGCCAGACAGAATTCATAGACGGAGAGAACCGCCAGATTCAGAAGATTCCCCACTACTACAAGGACTCTGCAGGAAGCTGGATTTTGTACAAGGAAAAGGCATCGGGAAAGCCCGTCCGCATAGAATGGCACTTTGCCTATGACGAAGACGTTTACCTTATGTTCGTACCGTCGGGCCACAAGACCTTTGCAAACCTTATAGTCTGTTCATACTATGCCGCACGCTCAGTTCCGCTTGGAATAGACTTTAAGAACCTCTACACCATGTCCTTCCAGGAAGTTTACAACCTTACAAAAAAGCCCCTTCCCTGGTACAAGGTAGATTTTTCCAACAACGACTACACGGAAGTAATGAAGATGATAGCCATAATAAGGCATAAGCTTCCTTCCATAAAGTTTGCAGAATATGCAGCCTGCGACGAAAGAAACAACGTCCTTAACATTCTTACAGGCGCCCCCTACAAAAAAGAGGAGGTTGACTATTCAGCCCTGCTAAGAAACGCCCCCGAGCCAACTGAATCAGAAGACGACTCAAAGCTCCTTCTTGGTGAAGACGGTTTTGTAAAGTGGATCGTGGACGGAATAATCCGCAGCGTTACCGGACAGAATTCATCCCTTGCAGAAATGCTTGAACCAACGGACATTCTGGATTCAGCACCGGCCGTTACCCAGCAGAACAAATTCTCTGCCGCAAACAAAAAGCGCACTCTTGACCTTTGCCGTAACCTTGCCGCAAAAGCATTTGTCGTACGCTCTCCAAGAGGCATAAGGGCAAAAAGCGGCGGTTCAAAAAATGACGACTGGAAGAAATTTGGCGTAGACGTTAACGTTGAGCCTTTTGTTTCCCGCCTTGTTACACCCTCAAAAGCAGAAAATACAGCCGGTTATGTAGAAGGAACCGGATATTCTGTAGACGAGCTTAGGGGAATGCTCTACATACTTGCCTGCACGGAACCCGGTTGGTTCTACATTGGTGCAATCAGGGAGCCTGCAATAAAGGAAAACACCATGAAGTTCAACCACTGCGCTGCCTTCTTCTCCTACTTTGATGCCAACAGACGGCTTGTTTGCCGCGTCTTCCAAAAGGGAGAAGTTCTTAGCCTGGAAGATTTCATAAAAAAATACCCAAAGTGCTTCGTACACCTTGAGCGCGTAAAAAGCTTCCCTTACTTTAAGCCATACTAATCTTGGTTTATAAATAAGACAGAGTTTTATATGGGCGGTCCCGTCGCAAGCGCCGGTCGCTACGTCCGCCCTTCGCTAGCGCTCACCGTCCTCACTTCGTTGCGGTCGGCAAGGGGCTCCCATCGCTACCGCACTTAGACACTCGTGGACTGTGCTGACCGTCAGTTGTCTTTCTGGGAGTTTTCCCTATGCTGGCGTATAAGTTCCATCTGCTCTTCCTGATACTCCTGCGCCTTTTTCCAGTCTTCCTCTTCCTGCTTCTTTTTGAGTTCCTTCTGCAAAGCCTTCTTCTTTCTGGATTTTATTTCAAAGTAGTCGCCAATCACGCCTATTGCGCACAGTCCTGCTCCGATAGCAAGCAGCAAAGAAATCAGGCTGTTTACACTGCCGCTTGATTCCACCAGTTTGTCCTTGTCTCCCTGAACTATGCAGCGCGTGTCTCCAAAGCCGGAAAGACTTGCCTTGCCGTTTCCAAGAAGTGCCACAAAAGAAAACTTTGCTCCGGGTTCAATATAATAGTACATGTAATATTCTGTAGAGTTTGAGTATCTCTTTTTTTGCTTAAGTCCAACAGGACTGAATGAATTTTCATCTATGCCAAGAAGTTCCGTGTCTTTGTCAAAGAAAAAGTGGCCGAATGCTGTCTTGTCGAACCTTCTGTCAGACTGGGATTTCTCTTTGTCCCGCAAAGAAACGGAAATGTAGAGGTATTTGCCGCCAAGCCAGTCGTAGGGGTCTGTTACTGCTTTATAGCTCGGAAATGTATAGCCTGTAACAAGGTAATGCCTTGATTCATCCGAATTTACCGCGCTAAGAATCTGCTCCGTGGATGTAAGCTCTGGAAGGGAGTCAAGCTGCTTCCTGAATTCATTCCTCTGCCTTGAGCCAAGCTTTGAAACTAGAATGCTTGCTGCAATTAAGAGCAATCCAATGGACATTAATATGATGTTTTGTTTTCTTAGGAATTTGTCTGATTTTACCTTGGTGTTATTTTTCTGCTTCTTCTTTTTGCTTTTGCCCATAGAATTCTCCTGGTGAACAATTATTTTGCTATGGCACTTCCTATTCTGACTGGAACTTCTTTTGTAAAGGCATCCTGGTATTCCGGCAAGAGGGTAGCCCGGTCTTTTTGCAGAAGAAGGACGATTGTTGAGCCGTGAAGGTCAAAGTAGCCCTTTTCCTGCCCCTTTTCAAAGCTTGCATCCTGCAGGTGGTTGATTATTCCTCCTACGGAAAAAGCCCCGACTTCTATCTGTGCTGCATCCCCAAAGTGGTCGGTGTGCAGTATTACCCATGAGCGGCGGTTTTTTGTGTAGACTCTGTAGTGTTCCAATGCCGATGGCTGTACGGAATGAAGGCTTCCCTTTACAAAGTGGTTCTTTTCCAAGCGGCCGGAATCCACGAATATGTAGCGGTGGTAGTCTATTGGTCTAAGGCGGAAAACCAGGCATGTTCCTCCGGTAAAGGATTGCGCATCTTCGTAGCCAGGAAGCAGGTCGCTTACGCTGTAGTCAAAGCCCTTTACGCGGAAGGTGGAATTTTCTTCTATTTTGTATGCGGAAAGAAGTCCGTCTGCTGTGCTTATAAGAGTGCCTGGGGTTTTGTCAAAGGAAAGGTCTTTCTTGCGGGTAAAAAAATCGTTGAATGTGCGGAATTTTACACCGGCAAAGTCCGAAAGGTCTATCTTGTTTTTCTTAACAAAGGGCTTTACATAAAAGGCAGAAAGAGGTGAGCGCAAAAACAGACCCAGCAGGGCAGGAATTTTTAGCGTAAGGAAAATCGTCTGCATGATTCTGCCGGGAAGCGTTCCGTATAGGAAGTTGACAGCCCCTTTTTTGGAGCTTGTATTGTTGCTTTCTGCGCTCATTTTTCAATAAAGAGGATTATAAGTTCTGCAAGGCCTATAATGGTAAGGATTATTTTTCCCGTCCAGTGGGGCTTTCTCATCCTGAATGGTGTTATAAAGAAGATTCCCATTACGGAAAGTGTTGCGCTGCTCCAGACTTCCACCCTGCTGTCAAAAAGGTCTGGTGAACCAATGCGGTTGCAGAGGAAGCGGCAAACTATAAAGACGAATGGCAGGATGATTGCTGCGCTTGTTACGGGAAGACCCCTGTATTCGTTGCGCTCTTCGGAGGTCTGCTCCTGTCTCTGGGCTTCGTCCACGTTGAACCAGCAAAGACGGATAAGTGCGCAAAGGAGGTAAAGTCCGCCGATTATACCGGAAAATCTGTGGTAGCCGTTGATTTTGTAGACAAAAAGAGCCGGGAGTACGCCGTAGCTGATTATGTCGCACATGGAATCAATCTGGATTCCAAAGTCTTTTTGGTCTTCGCTGCGGTCTTTTTTGGTACTAGCAACCTTGCCGTCCAGCATGTCCAGAACACCGGCTATCATAAGGCATAGAAGCGCAGCGCGGTAATTCTCGTTCAATGTGAATGTTATTCCCGCATAGGAAAGCAGCATTCCAGAGTAAGTCATCCAAACAGTATAATTGTAGACACCAAGCATAGTTACCTCAAATAATATGACCTATGTGACCAAAAATCAGGCTGTAGCCAAGAATGGTCCATGGCTTTGCGGTCAGTATAATAAGCGCGAACTTTCGGAAAGAGACAGACGTCATTCCGGAAAAGTAGCATAAGAAGTCGTCCGGGGCGAATGGAAAGCAGATTGCAAACCAAAGCACTACCGGGTAGTGATGATGCTTCTTTTGCAGCCAGCGCATACACTTATTGTAACGCTTTTCCGAAAAAACAAGCTTCATCAGTGACATTCCGTATTTTTTGGAAAGAAGAAAGGCTATCATGCTGCCGGAACATATTCCTATGTAGCTGCAAAGAAAGCCACCCAGCCAACCGAACATTCCGGCACCAGCTATGCAACCGATTGCTCCAGGCACTATAGCAACAAGGACTTTTACGCACTGGAAAAAGGTAAGCATTACCGGCCCCAAAATTCCGTAAGCTTCTATATATTCGCTTAATGAGTTTACGTCTTTAAAATGTCCTTCTGCATATTCGTGCAGGAAAAAAATCGTTGTCCCAACCGCAAGTAGTAGAAAGCCTACTGTTCCTACAATCTTAAGCGTGCGAGGACGTTGCTCTAGCTGCTTTTCTAGCTGCTTTTCTATACTTTCCATAAACTGCAAATTGAGTATATGGTAGAAACGATAAAAAATCAATAGGCAAACCGTAAAGGGCAGGGGTACACCATCTAATTCTTGCTTTAGCTAAGGGATTAGATTTTATTTGGTTGGTAACCGTGAGGGAAATCGGGCTCCCAGAGTATCTTGTCCTGCCGCTCCGGTTGCCGTCAAACGCCCTGCGGGCTTTTAGGGCAAAAGCAGGATGCAAAGTCGCGGCATGCCAATCTACTCTTCCGCCCGATTTCCCTCACAATTCCTTGGCAAAACAAAAATCTAAGCCAAAACTGAGGAATTAGTTGTGGTTGGTCTGGTTTTATTGAGCCTACCCTAAAAACTTCATGTGATAATTGCACCTTATGCGAAAAAGGACTATAATGGAGTATATGATAGAAGGAATTAAGGCCGTTGCATTTGATATAGACGGGACTCTTTATGCAGACTGGCGGCTTTTTATAAGGCTTCCGGCTTATTTTTTTAAGAATTTCCGCTTTTTCCTGCGCTTTAATGCTGTTAGAAAGCAGATGCACAGGACCGCTCCCCTTGCTGACTTCTTTGAGTACCAGGCACGTCTGCTTGCGGAAAAGCTTCATTGCTCTGCTGACGAGGCCCGCATAAAGATTACGGATATTTGCTACGAAGGTCTTAAGCCGTATTTTACAAAAATCAAGACTTACCCCGATGTTTACGGTACTATCTTTGCCATAAAGAATGCCGGTTACAAGGTTGCTTTGCTTTCGGACTTTCCCCCGGAGCAAAAGGGCAGGGTCTGGGGAATACGCTCACTTTGCGACGTGTGCATTGGTTCGGAGGAATCCGGTGCCCTAAAGCCTTCCAAATACCCCTTCGGAATACTTGCAAGAAAGCTGGGTGTTAAGGAGTGCGAGATTCTCTACGTGGGGAACAGCATAAAGTACGACGTTAGGGGAGCAAACAACGCAGGTCTAAAGAGCGCCTATTTGCAGAAGGGTTTTAGGGCTTTGTTTAATATACCCTTAAAAGAGGCTGATATTTCATTCAAGAGTTACAAGCAGTTAAGAAAGATTCTTTTGGACCGATAGGTTTGTCTTAGAAAAGTTTCCGTTATTTTGCCTTTTGAATACCGGGGTGTTGCGGGGCTTAGCAAAAGGGGTTCCCCGCAGAGGGGGTAGGCGGAAATGAGTGAAGCGAATTGGAGCCGAGGGGGAGACTTCCCCCACCTTGGTTAAGTATTTGGAGCGAGGGGGTATTCGCAGCAAGCACGAATGTGCGCAGCTTCAAGCGGACTTACCCCTCCTTAGGAATAAAAGACTGAGTGGGGTTCATCAAGTACGGGCGTGTGCGGCATAAAACGGATTTTTCCACCTCTAGTTAAAAACTGCTTGCTATACTGGACTTTTGGTGTATTGCATATTATAATTATGTAATGTTATAATTGAATTTATCCAAATCGAAGGTAAAATTTATTTTGGAGTTGCAATTAATAAAGATTGACGTGGGTGGGAAAAAGTGAACATTATTCT
>JAGACC010000076.1 GCA_017614295.1 Treponema sp. | reverse complement strand
GAAGAAAGAATTACATTGCAAAGAAGCTGGAACAACTCCACCCCTGTTTTTCCGACAACTGCTGCTACGATGCAAAGTACAGGCTAAAAAAAGGAAAGCTTATTGCAGCGGTCGCCGTAATGGACAAGGTAAAGCTGGCAGAATACAAGACCGGAGACAAGAAGCACCTTCCGCTAAAATTCGGAGAAGAAAACAAGCTTGAATTCTTTAATTCCGAAAAGCTACTTAACATATCTCTGGCTCTGGCAATAGCGTTTTTGGCAGCACTACTTTCTATATCTTATGCGCTCCATTCAAAGGCAAAGAATCAGGCGCAGGTAAAAAAGAATGCAAACTCTTCCACATCTACTTTGGCGGCAAAGAAAGAAGCGGAAGATTTTGACAAAGCAATCCAGCAGAACATAGTGCAGGCATACAAAACGCTTGATGACTTTTTGCAAAGCACACAAAAAAGCGGAGGTAGAATAAAAAACTGCTCGCTAATATTTTTGGAAGACCAAAGCAATGAGCAAGCATACAAAATGAACTTTAGCATGAAGGAATGTTTCCCGCAAGACTTTCCAAAAGAAGAGGAAGAAGACCAGCAAAACCAAAGAATATTTTCTGCGGTAACCTACTCCAATTCAAAACCGGAATTTTCTGCAAGTTTATACGGCAAAGCAAAAAACGTAATAAAGCTAAAGCAGGAACTTTCCAAAAGCCAAATTGATGACATACGCCTTTCTATTTGGAGCTGCAACGGAATCTTGCTTACGGATTTTTCTGACGAAGGGATAGTTGAATTTTCATTCCAGAACAAGTCAGCAGAAAAGATTCTTGAAAATCTTAAAAACGTTTGCAAGGAACATTCAATTTTTCCTGCCGCAATAGAAATAGAGCCAGGAAAATTCAACACCAGAATGAAGATTATCTTTGCAGAAAAAATTAATGCAGAAAACTTTAACCCGCTTGCACTTTTAAAAGACTACAGCATTGTTTTTTCAGAAAATTATTTGCAAAAAGCAAAGCCTATGCAAACAAAAAATTCTGCCGCAAGAAATGTTGTAGCAACAAAGGAAAATCCTGCCAAAGACGAAAGCTTTGGAAAAATAATTCAAAAAGACGGAAGCGTTCTTGTCTTTTATAAAAACAGCCAAGGAAAGATAAGAGGAGAAAAGCAATGAAAAGAAACCTTATGTTAAAAACACTATGCCCAATTTTGTGTATTCTGCTAGCTTCATGCGCAACAACAAATTCAATTTCTAACAAGAAAAGCCTGCATGGAATGGTAAGCGACTTACGCGGAGAGCCTGTAGCAAACTATTCAATACTGGACCAAAACAAAAAAGTTGTAGCAACAACAGACGAAAGGGGATTCTTCTGCATCGAAGTTAACAGGTCCTGCAAAAAAGAATTTACTGGAAGCAAAGAAAAGTGGGAAAGCGCAAGATTCAACTTTGCAAACATACCTGCAAACAGACTTTACCTTCTTCAAATAAAAAGTGCAAAGGACTTAAAAGATGAATTTGAAAATTTCCTAAGCCAGGGTAACTATTACCAGGCAGAGAAAACTCTTTTAAAGTGCAGGGAAGCTTCTATAAAAGAGGAAAAACTCAACCTCTACGAAAGCATTCTTGCCTACAAACAGGGAGACTTTGCAAGGGCAAAAAACCTTCTCTTAGCCGCAAAGGAAAAATCATCCGCAAAGGAAGAAAGTCCAGAAACCTGCAAATACGAAGAAGCGCTCAATTCAAAAATTCAAAATACAAATCAGGAAAAAGGAGAATCAAAATGAAAAAAAACATAATATTTGGTTTTGTTTTATCAATACTGTTTTTGGGGTGCGCAACAGAAGCAAATTTCTCAAAACCCTATTACATTTCAAACACGCAGGTAAGCATAGGAGAAAATCCAGGTATCTGCAAATTTGCGTGCGTAGCATTTAACTTCTACAACAACAGCGAAAGAAAAATAAAGAACGTAAAATTCTCTGCAAGAGTATATGATTCGGAAGGAGAAAGCGCAGGTCTAATAACAAACGGAATCAAGTGCAATATTGAATGTCCAATAGAATCAAAAGACGAAGTTCCCATAACAATAAGCCTTGATGAAATAATAGGTCCGGAGATAGACGAAAGCTACAGCGTAGACTTTTTGTACGCAACAGAAATTGAATACGCAGACGGAACATCTTGGGCAGATCCATTTGGCCTATACTGCAATTAAACCCCGGAGGACAAAAAATGAAAAGAATAGCAGCTTTATTTTTTACACTCTTTCTATTCCTTCTGCAGTCATGCAACTTTGACTTAAAAGATGTTTCTTCTTCCGTAAATTCAGGAGGAAGCGCTCCTTCTGTTCATGAAAAAAGCAGATGGACTTTCATAGTTTACATGGCAGCAGACAACAACCTTGATTCAGCGGCACTTGAAGACTTTAGGGAAATTGAATGCGCTGATTGCAACAGTGAGCTTGTAAAAACAATCGTTCTTTTTGACAGGGCTCAAAACGCAATAGAAAGCGAAAGTTCTTGGAAAGGGACAAGGCTTTTTGAAATTGACCATTCTTCGGCAAAGTCAAAATCAATCCAGCTTAACAGCAAGGCACTTGGAATAAAGAGTCCGTCAGAAGAAGTGGATATGGGAAACCCGGAAACATTAATTTCTCTGCTCAACTTTTCGCGAAAGTATTATCCTGCAGAACACTACGCCCTTATAATCTGGGGACACGGAACAGGCTACCGCTTTACTGCAAGCAAGAAAAACCGGGCTGT
>JAGACC010000075.1 GCA_017614295.1 Treponema sp. | reverse complement strand
TTTGCCTTTGCGGAAGAGTCATCTTTTTTGTCGCTGGCAGACTTTGTCTTTGTTGCGCTGGATGAACTTTCGCTAGAGGATGAAGTCTTTGTTGTTACAGAACCGCGCACGTGTCCGTCCAGGGTTATTTCGTTTGTCTTTAGGTTGAGCGATATTTCCTGTGCCCTGAATGCATCCTGATTTTGGACAACCTGCGGGTTTCCGCTCATGTCCAGAAGCTGCTGCTTTTTGTTGTAAACCGCATGTGCCGCCGTACAAGTGTTTTCTTCCTGTACCAGGTAGACGTTAATCTGCATAACCGCGACTTCGGTTTTCTGGTTGTATTCAATTAGTTCTGCATCTGCAGTAACTTTGTTTTCTTTGTCTATGAGGTGAACGTTGTTGCGGAGGACTGCGATTTTTGATATGCGGTCGTAGGTCATGGAATCGCAGGTGAATTCAAGCTTGCTTTGCGAATTTATTCCCTTGATGTTGCCGGATGCCTTTAGGAAGCGGAAGTCTGATCCGTAGAGCTCTATTTTGTCTGCAGAAATTTCCATTGCGTCTGCTTTTATGTTGGCGTGGCCGTTAAGGGTTGTCCTGTCCGAGTTCTTGCCGGAGACACCGCTCATTGAGTCTGCGCTGAATGTTATTTTTTCTGCACTGGCGCTAAAGATGCTTATTGCAAGCAGGATAAATGTGAGCCAAGACTTTGCCTTCATTCTGCCTCCTCTTCTCCAGTGGTGATTGTTCCTTCCACCGGGCCTTCAAATTCAAAGCGTCCGGAAACTCCGCTTGCAGAAAATCCTGTTCCGGAAAGTTCCAGGTCTCCGTGGGTAAAATGAACTTCATCGTCTTTTGCAAAAATAAGCTGTTCAGTCTGGCTGTTCCACTGCATTGTCTGCGAGGAAATTTTTATGTCCTGGGATTTGTTTTCTATCTCTACGCCGTTAAGCAGGGCATAGGTGTTTTTTTGCGGAAAAATGCCAATAAGTCCGCAGTTTCCTTTTGTGTCTACATTGCCGTTTGTGTCCCAGGTTTGGAATTGGGCTTCGAGTGCAAAGTAGGCACCGTCGCTTTTGTATTCCTCCAGTTTTGAAGAAACAAGGTTTAGCTTTTGGGAATTCCTTTCGTAGCGGCTGAATTTTACGTTTGTAAAGATTATTTCTGGAACGCTTCCTTTTGTGTCTTCGCTTTGTTCATATTTTAAAGAGCATGAGCAAAACGCGCTGAGGAGGAAAAATAATTCTGCTGCCAAAAAAAACTTTCTTGCGGTCTTCAAGTCTTAATACACTTCTACAATTTGGTTTTGTCCCGAAAGAGGAAAAATCCTTGTTACGGCAAGGACTATTAGTGCGGATGCGCAAAGAAATACCAGTGTGCACAAGGCTTTAAATCCTTCCGTTGCAATCATTCCGAGAAGGCCTGCTATTTTTGCGGAAAGGATAAAGCCTGCAACTGCAAAGAGGAATGGGAACAAGAGCGATATGATTCCCTGGGTTGCCTCTGCTTTTTTTTCTGCGCTTATGCCAACGACCATTCCTTCTTTTATGGGGAGGGAATTAGAGTTTAATGCTATGTAGGGTTCACAGCTTCCGTGTTCGCTGCAATTGTGGCTGCAGGATGCACATGCGTCTTTTACGAAGGGAAGTATTGTTACCTCTTCGTTTTCTATTTTTACGACAATTCCTTTCTTGTACATTATCTTTTAAGCTCCTTCATGCGCAGGGCACAGGCTTTTGCACCTGATTCGTTACCCAGCTCGGAATATGTGTCCCTGAGGTTGTAGAGAGCATCGTAGTAGTAGGGGTTTATGGAAAGGGCTTGTTCGAATGCTTCGCTTGCGCTTCCGTAATCAGACTGGTTAAAGTAGAGGACTCCAAGCGTGTTCCAAAGGTGGTAGTTTGCATCGTTTAGGCCGAGTCCTGCTGTGCAGTAGCGGAATGCCTCTTCGAAGCGTCCCAGGTTAAAGCAGATTATTGCAAGCGACTCTATTACCTCTTCGTCGTAGGGGTTCATGAGGTGGGCCTTGCGGATTGCGTTTTTTGCGTCTTCCAGGTTGCCTGCGTCGCGGTAGGTAATGCCGAGGTTGTACCATAAGAGATAGTTCTGGCGTTCCATAGAGATTGCGCGGATAAAGCAGGCTATTGCTTCCTTGAATTCTCCCTTGGAGGCGAGTTCTATGGCCTGATTGTTCAATGTTTCTGAAGTTTCTCTCATGCAGGGCCTCCTTTTAGATGTTTGCCGGTACCATTGCCCGGAACAAATCCTGTATTAAAAGCGCGTATTTGTTTGCGCTTCCAAAAATATCTGCGAATTCTGCGCAGCCTTCTTCTATTAGCGAAACGCCTTTTTGTTTTGCCTGTGCTATTGAATTTGCGCCTTCTAGAATTCCGATTGCCTTTTCTACGGAAGGACTTTGAATTCCTTCTTTTGCGGCAGATTCAAAGCACTGTTCAAGCTCCTTGAATTCCTTGGAGGAGTTTCCCTTGCTTTGGGCAAAGAGCAGGACTGGAAGGGATTTTTTTCCTTCTACTATGTCGTCGCCACGCTTTTTACCGGGGTTTCCTGTGCTAAGGTTTATTACGTCGTCTATAATCTGGAATCCGGCTCCAATCTTTGCGGCTGTAGCTCCTGCTTTCTTTGCAGTAGAGTCGTCTGCCTTGCATGCCATGCAGCCAAGTTTTACCGCAAGGGATGCCAGTGTTCCCGTCTTGCACTGAACCATTGCCAGGTATTCATCCGGACTTGGGATAAAGCCCTTGTTGCGGTGCCAAGCTATGTCCATTGCCTGTCCCAAGTGAAGCCTTCTTAATTCCATGTTGTAGAGGGCGTAAACCCTTGCCTTTAGAGCTTCGTCTTTGCAGGATAGGGTGTCTATGCAGCTTGTGGCGGCAAAATAAAGCCATGATCCTGCGTTAAGAGCTGTGTCCAAGCCGTATGTTATGTATGCGGCTGGTTGTCCGCGGCGGGTGTCCGAAGAGTCTTCTATGTCGTCGTGGATGAGGCTTGCCGTATGGGTAAACTCCACGAGAGGGGTTAGGTGGCAGGCTGTCTCAAATTTATCGCTGGAAGACGGGGCGTTTGTTCCACCGTCTTTTTCTGCCAATGCCAGGGCTGTTAGCACAAGCAGCAGGGGTCTCCATCTTTTTCCCCCAAGGTCAACCAGTGAGCGGGTTGTGGTAATAAGGGGGCTTATGTGTTGGGCTGTAACGGCGGGGTAGAGTTCTCCAAATACTGAGTCCTGCCATTCCTTCCCGGAGACTTTGGGAAGGGCCTTGTGGATTTCTTCTTCTATGCGTGCCAAGTAAGGCGCAAATTCTTTGTTCATCTATTATAGTATAATCTAAATTTGGGCTATGGGCAAGCATTGCTGTGTTGTGTTTTGCTTGAGCATATTAAGCTTAGCCGGGATTGGAGGGGCGGCGAAGCCGTTGCGGAGCAATGGAGGCGAAAGCCGGAACCCCGGAAAGCCCGTAATGGGGTGTATCCCCCGGAAGGGGCAGTTGAAAGAGGCATCTGCTCCAAAAGAAAAAAGAGATTATTTTTTTGATTTTACGAAGTCTTCGTTTATGTAGACGGCCGTTTTTATTGGCGGGGCAAAGGAATTTTTTACCGCTTGTATAAAGTCTGTCTTTTACAAT
>JAGACC010000074.1 GCA_017614295.1 Treponema sp. | reverse complement strand
CAGAATAACATAATACATATTTATCAGCATCTTCCCATGGCTTATCATCTGTAACATCATCCAATTCAAACCTTGCACCGCAAAACGTCTTTTTTCCATTTTTTATTAAAAGATAAACTTTATCGTTTGGCATTGGTCCACGATGTCCAAAACCAGCAACTGCATTGTCTAAACATAAATTGTAATTTTCTAAGTTATTACTACAGTGTAAAGTTAATACAGACATATTTTTCCTTTTTCCTCAAACTTCCACGCCTATGACGTTTATCTTAACAAAAATTCACCGTACACGTTTATGCTACGAGGAAATTTTATACTATTTCTTTATATTACCATAAAATCCTCTAGACCGCAAGAATTTTTGGGGGTAAGCAGATTGCCGGGTCTAGCCCGACAATGACACTGACAGCGTAGACAATGCCAGTTCCCCAAACAATACAATGCTCCCCAGAACCAATGCCGGTTCCCCCTAAGCAAAAATCACCTAGCCCCGATTGGAAGGGCGCGGGACGCGTTGCCGTTAGGCAATGGAGGCGGAAGCCGGAACCCTGGAAAGCGGGATAAAATGCCCTCCTTGGCATTTTATCCCGCGAGTTTTTTTTTTAAACTCGCCTTGTCGATTATGCAAACATCTGACGCGGCCTCCATGCCGCTCCTTGTTTTAGAAAGGATAAAATGCCAAGGTCTGACCGGAACGGAGTGGAGGGCACAGTTTTACCATAAAGGCGGCTCCAGAAAATGCTATGTTTGACACTTGTTTTGAATATCAATATTATTGTTTTTATGCCGCAACTTAGAGAAAACAAGATGGGGACTATGTCTGTTCCTCTGCTGATAGTGAATATTTCTTTGCCGATGATGATTTCCATGCTGATTCAGGCTTTTTACAATATAGTTGATTCTGCGCTGGTCGGGCGGATAAATGAGAATGCGCTTACTGCTCTTTCGCTTGCTTTTCCGCTGCAGAATCTTATGATTGCTTTTGGCATAGGTACGGCGGTTGGTGTTAACGCTCTGCTTTCCACGAAGCTTGGTCAGAAGAAGGCTGAAGATGTTAATAAGGCTGCCATGAACGGTCTTTTTCTTGCTTTTTGCAACTACCTCTTTTTTCTTTTGCTTTCTTTTTTTATTTTGCGTCCGTATTTTGTTTCTTCTGCCAAGGGGGTTGCAGAGATTATTTCTTACGGCGAAGAGTACATGCATATTGTAATGAAGGCTTCGTTCGGCATTTTTGGTGTTGTTATGCTGGACAGGCTTTTGCAGGCTACGGGTCGTACTCTTTTTACGATGATTTCGCAAATCTCCGGTGCCCTTTGCAACGTGGTGCTTGATTTTTGCCTTATCTTTGGTCTTGGTCCTTTTCCAAAGCTTGGGGTTGCGGGTGCTGCTATTGCTACGGTTATTGGCCAGTGCCTTAGCATGGTTCTTTCGCTTATTTTTAACCTTGTCTTTAACCGGGACATTCAGTTTAAGTTTAGGAATTTTAAGCCGGACTTTGCAACCATTAAGCAGATTTATCTTGTGGCAATTCCGACGATTCTTTTTAACGGTGCAACTTCTATAACAACCTATCTTTTGCAGCTGATTCTTGGAATCTTTAGCACTACGGCTATTGCGGTTTACGGCGTTTACTTTAAGCTGAACAGTTTTGTCTTTATGCCGGTCTTTGGTCTTAACAGCGGTCTTGTTCCAATAATTGCCTATAACTACGGTGCCTGCAAGAAGAAGCGCATCTTTAAGTCGGTTCACACGGGGCTTTTGTTTGCTCTTACGATAATGGGTTTTGGCATGCTGCTTTTTGAGCTGATTCCCGGTCCCCTTTTAAAGCTTTTTGCTGCAACAGACGAGATGCTGAACATAGGTATTCCTGCAATAAGGATAATCGCCCCAAGCTTTATTGGTGCTGCAATTTCCATAACGCTTTCGTCAGTATTCCAAGCCTTTAGTTCCGCGGTTTACAGTATGATTGTTGCCTTTATGCGTCAGCTTGTGATTCTTTTGCCCGTAGCCTACCTGATGTCTCTTACCGGTAACATACGCAACGTTTGGTTTGCTTTTCCGATTGCGGAGGTTATGTCCGTTTCCGTTTCGCTTTTATTCTACATGCGCCTTAGAAAGAATAAGATTATGCCAATACAAGAAGTATAAAAGATGCCAAAAGCATTACGCTTCCTGCTATCATTAGAAGGGGGTGGGGGCTTTTTTTACCGTCTGCGTGCCTTTCTTTTACGTATTCAAGGTAGCTTTGTTTTTTTGAACCGGTGGATTTTCCTGCGGAAGGGATGAATCTTTTTGCCAGCGAGGAAAAAGCATAGCTTATTGAATCAAAGCCTCCGTTCCTGCTTATTGCCACAAGAATTCCTGAACCCAAGAAAATGACTGCGGAGACAAAGCATCCGTCGCACCACAAGCGGGTGTATGAAAGCTTTTCCAATCCGCTAAATACATGCCTTTCGTAAAGGACTATTCCTGCCGCAAGGACAAATGCCGCCAAAGTGTTTGCCAGTGCCAGAAGGATAAAGCGCTTTTCAAACTTCATTATTCCAAATCCACGACGAGTGAACACTTGGAAGCCACGTCTGTCTTTTCAAAGTAGATTTCTTCCAGAGGCTGTCTGGATGCGAATATGGAATTCTTTGCGGAAGAGCGGTTCCTTAGCCTTTCTTCCAGAGCGGACGGGAGCATTCTTACCAAAACCGAATAGTCGTAGTATTTCTGCAAATTTTCGTTCATGCAGAAAGTTCCTTCAACAATATTGATTTTTGCCGGTATGACGGTGGTTGGCGGTTCCAGTTCTTCCGTAGAAAAGTTGAACCTCTGGTAGATTACGTTTTTGTCGTTTGAGAGGGGAATAAGAACCTGCTGCTCAAAGCGTTCCCAGTCAAAGTTGTAGCCTGGTTTTGCTATGCGCTTGGGGTCTCTCTGCTCTTTGCGCAGGGAAAAGTCGTCTGTGCGGAAGATTGTGGTGTCTGGAATGTAAATCCTGTGGAGCACGTGGGCCAGCATTGATTTGTCGGAAGCGGAGATGCCGTCTATTGCGACGATGATTTTTTCCTTCTTGCACAAAAGAGCGTCAATCTGTTCGCTTACAATTTTTATTGCCTGTTCAAGTCTCATTTTTCCACCTCTATGCCGTTAAAGTAAAGAAGTTCCGGGTGATATTCGAAGTGCATGTTGTCAAAGTTTACCCAATTGCCACCCCAGATGAATCCTTCCTGCTGAAAAATTTCAATAAATTTTTTTGGCGGTACCCAGCGTTTTGAATTTGGAATGGCCATCCAGTTGTCGGGATTCCTGCCTGTTTCGTACTGCCAGAAGATAGACTTTCCCTTAAGCTTTTTTGGCAGAATATCTATTGCTATTCCGTAGCTGTGAAAAGAAAGCCTGTTTGTTCCGGCTATGACCCTCCAGTTGTAGGCGGCGGAAGATTTTATGGTTTTTACAAAGGCCTGAAGTTCCTTGTCTTTTGCCGCTGCGCTCTTTATTTTCTTTTCGGCTTCTTTGAACTGATAGTATATGCGTTCGTGAATTCTTGTGGGGTGGCCCAGGAATGTGGTTCTTACCAGGTGGGATTCCATGTCTGCCTTGTTGGTTGCAGAATACATTGCGTCAAAGAAGAACATGGAGCTTCCGGGTGCAGTCTTTCTGTTTGCGGCGGAATATTCAGCCTTTATCTTTTGACGCTCCGCTTTTGTAAGTTTTTCCGGTGCGCAGGAGAGTTCCGGGTACTTGTAGAGGATTTCCGTAAAGTTCTTTTTGTTGGCAAGTTCTTCCTTTGGCAAAAGCTTTCCGTCTGCCCAGTAGAATTCTGCGCTTTCGTAATGGCCGCCTCTGTCCGGGTCCGGGGGAATGCGTATGGTTATGTTCCAGTCGTCAATGTTGGTGTCGTAGCTTACAAAAAAGATCAGGTCGGGGTAGGCTTTTTGAAAGAATTTTAAATCTTCTGGAATGGGTTTGGAAATTAGCGCCTGTTTTATAGAAAAATCCGAAGCTGCCACCCTTACCATGGAAAGTGAAAATGCAGCTAGAAAAAATGACAACCTAAAAATCCGAACCGACTTCATTAAGACTAATTTTAACAATCATGGAAAAGTTGTGCAAGGGCTTTTTGAATATATTCTATTGAAATGTTGTCCTGGCTTAGGCAATTTTTTTCCGCTGAATCGTGCAGGTAAAGGTAGGCCTGGTTTTCCTGGTAGTCAAGGTTGGGCGGAATTGTCTGAACAAATGAATTGTCTCCTTTTTGCAGGCAGTCCTTGTAGGCGTTGATCGTAGCCATGTCCATGCAGAAAGACTTTAAGTTTTCAAAGTAACCCCTTAGGCTGGAAAGCATACCGAATGAATTTTCAGAGCAGTTTCCAAAGTAGTAGAGGGGGAATTCCTTTAGCCAGTCGCATAGCTTTAGGATGTTTGCGTTGTAGCCCTGTGCCAGTATGCAGAGGCTTTTCTTGCATTCGGGGAAGGTAAGGTAGACCATCTCCGTTTCCACGATGAATATGTTTTCTATGCCCTGCAGGATGCCGCTTTTGGGAAGGTTGCAGAAGTCTTCTATTGGGACGGTAAGCTCTTTTAGCTCCATCTGTCCAAGCATCAGAGGAACTTCTTTGCAAAGTGAGCGGAACCTAGCAGTTGTCTGTTTGCCCAAAAGCCCGTGGTCTGCCTCGAAGGAGATTTTTATTGCCTTCTGGGTAACAAGCGAATGGATAAGGTTCTTGTTGTCTTCTATAAACTTGGGTGGAATTGAATTTATGAAGGGGAGTTCCCTTATGTAGAGGTTGCAGTTTTTGTTGTTCTTTAGCCAGCGCGCCACTTTGCAGATGTTTTGCCAGAAGTGCTCGTCTTCGTGGTAGCGGCCAAGTTCCTCCAGGTGTTTAAAAGCCCATGTTGGAAGCTCTTCCGGAAGCAGTAGCCCTGACTCTATAATTGCAAAGATTGCCTCGTTAAAGCCTTCTGTTTCGTATTCGGATGCGTCTGAACTAGCTGTTGAACCTTCTTCTGCGTTGCTTTTTATTAGGAATGCCAGGTAGTCGTCTTCCGTCAAAAAGCATATCCTTTTTAGGACCTTGCGGTTACCCTTGCTGCGTGTGCTAACAAGTTCAATTTCCAGCGTGTAGCCCGAACCGGAAACATTCTTGCTGTTCTCGTAAAGTTCGGAAAGAATCTGTGCCTTTTCTTCCGGATTTTCCGCTTCCTTTGCAAAGTTAACCCTAACAGGCATGGGAAAAAAATGCGTGTTCTGAACAAGGGCTCCGGTAAGACCATCGGAAATGTATTTTATAAAAAGAGGAAATTCTTTTTGCGCAAGTCTTTTTATTTCGTCCAAAGCAGTCATAATGCGCCTTTATCTTACCACAAAGCGGTGTGTGTTTCAAATTCTTCTGTGGCAAAAGCAGGATGCAAAGTCGCGGCATGCCAATCCAGTCTTCCGCCTACTTCTACGCAGGGGTATTTGGCAAACAGAAAAAGTAATCAGTTAAATGCGAAGCTCATCGTAAGCCTTTCCGTCCAGAAGGTTTTTCCAAACAAAAAGACCGTCCTCGTAAAGCATGTATGAATGTGCGCTATTCTCCTTTGGAATGGAAACCGAACCCGGATTCAGGTAGCTAAACTTTTCTCCCAAATCCTTAGCAGGGACATGAGTGTGACCGCAAAGCAAAATGTCTCCCTTGCAAAGAGGCGGCGGTGTAAGGGCGTTAAAAACATGTCCGTGGGTCGCATACACAAGCCTTCCCCCAAGCTCCAAAACCGCATATTCTGCACAAATGGGAAAGTTAAGCACCATCTGGTCCACCTGGGAATCGCAGTTACCCTGAACGCAAAAAATCTTCTCTCCAAGACCGTTCAGAATCTCTATCACCTTCTTTGGCTCATACTCTTTGGGCAAATCATTCCTTGGCCCGTGGTAAAGCAAATCTCCCAAAAGCAAAAGCCTGTCCGCCCCTTCTTCCCCAAAACGCTCCGCCATCTTCCTGCAAAAAAAAGCAGACCCGTGAATATCGCTCGCAATCATCAATTTCATAAAGCAATTCTACCGCTGCGAGTCCACTCTTGCAAGAGATACTTTTCCTTGAACTTTTTTATAATCTGGACGCTGCTTTTTTTTGTTCTACCATTCGTTTTTTTGCTAACTCGACACCTGTCCCTTTGCGCCACCGCCGTTTCGTACTTCGCTATCCGCTCATCCCGCTTGCGCGGGACTAAAGGTACTCCATGGCGGCGTAGGTTTGTTCAATTCCCCTTTGCAAAGTGAATGCTCTTAACTTCAACTGTCTTCCATAAAATAGCGCTATTTGCTATAATTGGCGGCATGGCTACTACTACACATAAAGAGGTGTCAGAAGACACTTTGGAAAAACTTTTGTATCTTTCGCGCCTGTCCCCGGAAAGTACGGACATGGCTACGCTAAAAAAGCAGGTTGACGACATAGTTGGCTATTTTGACATTCTTTCCAAGTATGACGACAGCGAAAACCCATACGATGCTTATCCTTCAACCGATGCGGAAAAACTTCGCGACGACACTGTTGTTCCCGGTCTTGAAATGAGCGACGTAAAGAAAATCAATGCGGCTAATTTTATGGACGGCTATTTCCAGGTTCCAAAGGTTCTTGGCGAGGGAGCATAAAAAGGCTTTGTCTTTGCGTCTGTGCCCATTGGTCTGTATGTTTACAAATACAGATCCCGAATCACACTTTGTAGCAAGGGCGTTCAAAGTGGCATCGCGTTCGGGATGACGGTTTGATGGAGCAGGCGTTGGTCGCATACTGCGTATGCTTATCGAGTTACTGCGTAACTCGCTGATTGCTATGCTGACACCAATCCCCATTGGGGCGTTGCGGGGCTTAGCAAAGAGGTTGCCCCGCAGAGGGGGTAGGCGGAAATGAGGAGCGTGCGCAAGCATGCGACGAATTGAAGCCGAGGGGGAGACTTCCCCCCTTTGGGTAAAAATCCGTAGGGGGTATTCGCAGCGAAGCTTCGAGCGGACTTCCCCACTTGGATAATGCGACAGACCCTTTTTTTAATGATTATTATTCTTTTTACTGCAAAGGAATTGTTATGAATACTATAAAAGAAACAATTGCTGCCTTGAAGGGTGGCACGGTAACCAGCGAGCAACTGGTGCAAAAGTCAATAGACACTTTTACGGCCGACCAAAAGTCGGATTTGCCGCTTAACGCATTTATTGAACTCTACGATGATGCTCTTGCTCTTGCAAAGAAAGCAGACGAAGAGATTGCGGAGGCAAAGAAGGCTGGTACTCTGGATGCACTTTTTGAAGAGAAGCCTCTTTTGGGTCTTCCATTTGCAACCAAGGACAATATTTCTGTTCAGGGAAAACACCTTACCTGTTCTTCCAAGATTCTAAAGGGATATGTGGCTCCTTACAACGCAACAGTAATTGGCCGCCTAAAGAATGCCGGTGCAATTCCGCTTGGACGCTGCAACCAGGATGAATTTGCAATGGGTTCTTCCACCGAGTATTCATCTTATGGTCCTACCCGCAACCCTATTAACCGCGACTATGTTTCCGGAGGTTCTTCCGGTGGTTCTACAGCGGCAGTTGCTTCCAACCAGGTTCTTTTTGCCCTTGGTACGGAAACCGGTGGTTCTGTCCGCTTGCCTGCTTCCTACTGCGGAATCTACGGTCTTAAGCCAACTTATGGTGTCTTGAGCCGCTGGGGTGTCGTTGCTTACGGTTCATCCCTTGACCAGGTTGGTATTCTTGGTCATACGCCTCAGGATATAGCTACTCCGCTTAGCGTTATGGCTGGCGTTGATTTTTACGATGACACTTCTGCGGATTTGCCTTCTGCTTCTTCGCTTAAGAATCTTAGCGCAATGTCTAGTGCAGACTTTGCAAAGCTAAAGATTGCCATTCCCAAGCAGTTCTTGGAGAGCAAGGGTCTTGATGAGGACGTTGGCAAGGTCTTTGCAGAAACACGCGCATGGTTTGAAAATAAGGGTGCAAAGATAGACGTTGTAGACCTTCCGGTTCTGGACGCTTCTATTGCAAGCTATTACGTAATTGCCTTTAGCGAAGTTGCATCCAATCTTAGCCGCTTTGACGGAATCCGCTACGGTGACCGCGTAGACAATGAGGCCGGTTACGACCAGCTTTATGTGGACACACGCAGCGCTGGTTTTGGCCCGGAGGTAAAGAGGCGCATCATAATCGGAAACTATGTTCTTTCTGAGCAGTTCTCCGGTAACACCTACAAGAAGGGTATGGCTGTCCGCGCAAGAATTCAGAGGGAAGTTGCAAAGCTTTTTGAAAGCTACGACCTGATTCTTTGCCCAACCTGCCCAACTCCAAGCTTTAAGCTGGGTCAGAAGGTAGACGATCCGCTGGAGATGTACCTTAGCGACCTCTTTACGGTATTTGTTAACCTTGCACGCATACCAAGCATTTCTGTTCCCTGCGGACACACAAAGGGTCAGGGTGTGGAAGCCGGAATTACTGTTGGCGGAAACGGTCCTTTTGCAAAGGCAGCACTTACTGGCAAGAGCGATTCAATGCCGGTTGGAATACAGTTTGCAGGCCCCATGTTCAGCGAGGCAAAGATTTTGAGCGTTGCACAGGCATGGGAGGAAGAACACCCGGGTTGCGGATCTCCTGTTGGGGAGAGTAAGTAGCATTTATACTGCTAGCATTTAGTCTGTTAGCCTCTGGTATTTGCCTTAGGCTACCAACAATTGGTTAAGGAACTGAAAATGATAGACAAATATGAAATAGTAATCGGCTGTGAAATCCATACTCAGCTTTTGACAAACACAAAGGCCTTCTGTGCCTGCGAAAACCGCTACGGTGGAATGCCCAACACCCGCGTTTGCCCTGTATGCCTTGGTCTTCCCGGAGCAATGCCCCGCATTTCCAAAGGCTATGTAGAACTGGGTGCTGTGGCTGGAATGGCGCTTAACTGCAACATTGCCCGCTTTACAAAATTTGACCGCAAGCATTATTTTTACCCCGACCTTGCAAAGGGCTACCAGATTACCCAGTACGATATTCCTCTTTGCACAGACGGACACGTTGACCTTCCTATGGCAAAGCTTCCAAAGGACCAGCAGAAGGGTGGAGAAAAATTCCGTCCGCTTAACTTTATTGGCAAGGACTGCATAATAGAAGACGGAAAGTACCGCCGTGTCCGCGTAGAGCGCATTCACTTGGAGGAAGACGTAGGTAAGTCACTGCACCTTCCCGGAAAGCATTCATACATCGACTACAACCGCTCAGGCACACCGCTTATAGAAATCGTAACAAAGCCGGATATGTCCAGCCCGGAAGAAGCCGCACTCTTTATGGAAACCGTTCAGGAAATCCTCCGCTACATGAAGGTAACAAACGGTAACCTAGAAGAAGGAAACATGAGATGCGACGCCAACATCAACCTGAATGTTTGGGAAGACGGCAAGCTCTGGCACACACCTATAAGCGAAATTAAGAACCTTAACTCTTTCCGCTCAATCAAGGAAGCATGTACCTACGAGGCTCAGAGGCAGCTTAAGGAATTCCAGGAAGACCGCCAGGAATTCAACCCTGGATTCAAAGTGACTATGGGTTGGGACGAAGAAAAGGGACAGACAGTTGTTCAGCGTACAAAGAACAGCTTTGTAGACTACCGCTTTGTTGTAGAGCCGGACATTAAGCCCTTTAGCGTTGGTGACGATTTGCTTAACCGCGCAAAGAGCCGTGTTGGTGAGCTGCCGGAAGCCAAGCGCGTAAGGCTGCAGAAGGAATACGGCTTGAGCGACTTTGACGTAGAGACTTTAACTTCTACCCGCGACCTTGCAGAATGGTTTGAAAAAGCTGCTAACGGTGCAAAGGACGTAAAGAAGGTTGCAAACTGGATTTTGGCAGAGCTGCTTTCTGTTCTTAACGCAAACAAGCAGACAATCAACGACGTAACAATTACACCTGCCCACATTACGGAGCTTGTTAACATAATTGCAGACGGAAAAATCTCCGGTGCCCAGGGAAAGACTGTATTTGCAAAGATGCTGGAAACAAACGATATGCCTGCAAAGATTGCAAAAGACCTTGGCATGGAAGTAGTTTCCGACAACGGAGCAATCGAAGCTATCGTGGACAGCGTTATTGCCGCAAACCCCAAGGCTGTAGAAGACTTTAAGGGTGGAAAAACCAACGTTATCGGCTGGCTTACCGGTCAGGTTATGAAGGAATCCAAAGGCAAGGCTAATCCAAAGATTGCATCTAAACTTGTAAACGAAAAGCTCTCCGCCCTGTAACCTCCACGGTTGGTGCCTCGCAGCGCAGCCTCCAGCGGCCTGTCGAACTACGGACCTGCTTGCAATTGCTAACCCGCTTTCCAGGGTTCCGGGGCCCCAACCCCTCCATTCGCGGCAGGTCCGTCTGTTTCCCATAATCTAACTAGGCTAACAGGCGGCTTTTTACATGCACTGCCGCGAACGCTGCGCGCCCTTCCAATCGGGGGTAGGGCTGGTCGTGTAAAAGAGAAAGTTTCTTTTTATAACAGATTTTTTGGCTACGCCTCTGCTAAAGAACTTGGGCAATAGCCTAGAGCAAGCGCCTTAGCATAAGAGAAAAAGCAAGAATAAAGAAAAGAAGAGGAATTACTGTAAACAAAAGACTCGTAATGGGAATTCCAAAAACAACAAAATCAACTGTAAAGACAAATCCAAAGTCAAGCAAAAGGTTGTAAACAATACCAGCGTAACCTATCACAGTTCCTGCAACAAGACTCATCCATGCAGAATCCCTGGTTTTGCTCCACAAAAGTACGGCTAAAAACGCAGTCAGCCCTCCCAGAATAAGCTTAAGCAAGTAAAGAATCAATTCTGACTGCGCCATAGAGCCGTCCTCCCAAATGAATCATCGGGCAACCTCCAGCTCGGGGGCGGTGTAAGACATTCTTTGCACGGCTTCCCGGCTAATAAAATTGCCTGCCTACATATTTTATCGGCAAATGAAAAATCGAATTTAGGAGAAGTTGCTTTTGCTAAGCTTTGCAAACACACCCTTGTCCGCCTTAAAGGGAACAATGCCGTTCAGCTCGTACGAAGGCGGCGGAACAATCTGGCAGTCAAGGCAGAATAAAACAAAGTCTCTGTAGCGTTCCTTGCTGACTTTTGGGTAAAGATATGGACCCTTTCGTAGCCAGTAGGGAGCAATGTATTTGTCGTAGATAAAAAAGTCTTTTTCGCTGTAGCTTTGAATGGCCGCAATAAGATCGTAAATTGAACGCGCAATTGCAGCCTCTGTTACCGGAGCAAGACGGATGGTGCGCAATGCTTCAGAAGAAGACTGGTCTTTTTCCAAAAGCTCTTCCTTTACCGCAAGCACTTCTGTTTCTCCAGCCCAGGGGAATGGAGCTTCAACAATCACGCAGTCGGTAGAAGAAAAGCTTACCGGAGATGAATCCTGAGCCAAAGCCCAAGGCTTATAAAAAGAAATGTCCGTACTGAATTTTTGTGCGCCAAGCAGAGCATCCTGCCGTGAACCAAAAACAAAAATCTTCCTTTCGCTAAAGAGAAGCTCGCTAACAGCCTTCTGCAAACGGTAAGTCATAGCCGTAGCAAAACTGCCGGTTAACCCCCGCTGCAAAACATCCTTAAAAACAGTAAATGCTCCGCTGCCTTCCGAGCCCCAGCCAAGAATTGCCCTTCCACCCTCGCGGTACAAATCCGTAAGGCGGACACCCTTTTCCGTATACAGAAAATTTCCCCTTGCCCGCTTTACGTTACCGTAGCGTAAAAAAATCTCATCGCGCAAAAATTCAGTCTTGTTCATAATCCGTTCTAAAAGTTATAGGAACCACCCGCATAGAATTTAAATGAATTAAGGTCTATGTAGTCGTCTATAGTGTCGCTGTCACCGTCAACAGACAGCGTATAGTGGTCGTTCCAGCAGAAAATACTCTTTAAGCCAACAACTGCGCTAAGCGGTGCAGTTGGAAAAATCTTTGCCTGAATGTCAAATCCCAAACCGGTAGACTTTCCGTAAACATCATAGTCCACGGATCTTGTACCAAAAAGGTTAACCTCGGTCTCTCCGGACATTGCAAGGTAATGCCAGTCAAAACCAATAGCACCCTGCAGGGCAACAACATCCAGTATGTTTACGGTAAGAGCTGGTCCCAAAAATAAATCAAAGTCAATCAAAAAATCCATGTCCGGAGAAGCAGAATTCCTTGTGTTGATGCTTTTACCAACAGCAAGGTCGCAACTGGCCAAAAAACCTATACCAACAAAACTAAGGGCATTAAATGTGTTAAAAGACTTTACGCCAATGTCAAAACTGTTGGACTTCCAGCCAAGGTCGCCGTCGTTAAGGCTAAGGTACTGATGGTCGCTTCCAAAAACCAGCTGAAGGTCGCCGCTGTACTGGGCAAATGCACTTGAACCAATGGAAATAATAAAAGCCAGAGCAAGGATTCTTGTAATAAAATTCTTCATGTTTACCTCCTGTGTGCTAGTTAATTTAAATATACCTGTAAAAATATAACTGTTCAAGTTCCGCAATTTTTTCTTTCTTTTCTGGAGCCGCTTGAATAAGTTCACTGTCCCTTCGGGAATCTTTATGCATTACGGGCTTTCCAGGGCTTGCCTAACGGCCGGTACCCTTCGGGTACTTGCTTCGCAACCCCTCCAATCCCGGCTAGGCTTCTTGGCAAGAACCGTATGCAAAAAGAAGCGCCACCCACAAGGCACAAGGGTTTGCAAACAAGATGCCTGGACTGCAAAAGAAAGTGCCGCAGAATAATTATTAAAAAGTTAGAGCCTTAATTCCCGATAATAAATGTATGGCTAAGAAATTAAAAGTTTACAATGACTCTCCCGTTACAGTTTGTTTTGCCCTGCTTGCACTGGTGGCATTTGCTCTGGACACTTTTGTGCTAAAAGGAAAGCTCCTTGCATCCGTCCTTACTTGCCCTGGAGGAAAAGTTAGCAGCCCAAGCTTTAATTTTTCTTCTGCTGCCGACTACATAAAGCTTCTTCTGCACGTCTTTGGATTTTCTTCTTGGAATGCCGTCTTTATAAACAGCCTCTTTGTGCTTATGCTTGGCCCTGAACTGGAAGAGCGCTACGGTTCGCCCGTACTTGCCCTAATGCTAGCCGTATCTGCCCTTGTTACAGGTGTCTTGAACGCATGCCTTTCCCCAGCCCCTGTCTTTGGTGCTTCCTGCGTAATCTTTACGATGATTTTCCTTACCGGAATGACAGACCTTGCCAAAAAGCACATACGCATCTCTTGGATTTTTATATTTGTCTTCTATATTACATACCAGTTTTATTCTGTTTACAGCGGAAACGATGTCCGGCTTTCCCTTCCGGCAAGCAACAGCTTCCTTCTCTTCCTAAAAAAGAACGCCGTTACATTCATAAGCCTGGCCGGTGGAATCTGCGGAAGCCTATTTGGTTTTCTTGTTTCCCCCAAAAAGCGCTCTGCCCCCAGAAAGAATTTTGACGACACCGAACTGGAAAGCGAAGGCTCTTCCTCTCCAAGCAAATCTTCCTTCTTTGGCAAAAAGCATTCCCTCTTAAAAAAGGCAGAAAAAGCGCGCAAGTCTTCGTCCAACGATGAAACTGTTATTGGAACGATAAGCTTGTAGGACTATCCCCTCCGCTCATCAGACAAGGGTTCCTCCCAAAGAATGGAAGCGTCGTGTTCTTTGGCAATACCGTCTATGACTTTGCGGAGTTCCTCAAGAAAAGCGGCTTCTTTTTTCTTTGACCTTCTGCCTTTCCCGCTGTAGAGTTCGCTTTCAAAATAGGCATCGTAGGAAACCAGAAAATCTTCTGCATCCTCGTGCGCAAAGAATGTGACTGCCGCCTTGTAGGTAATTGAGCCTGCTTCGCTGTCGCTTATAAGCATAACAAGCGCCCCGTTCCTCTTAATGCCGGAGAAAACAGCCTTTGCCTTGTAATAGCGTTCAAATACGTTTATAACCATAAATCTTGTCCAAAATACATTATTACACATACTCCGCTTAATTGCCAGTGTCATTAACTTGCAGTCATGCTGAACTTGATCAGCATCTGTATCTTGTTTGCCTAAGATATTCCGAATCCACATTCAAAGCAAGTGCGTGTGACACATTCATAGCAGTTTGGAATGAAAGCCCGTTAGATTACTGACATTGGCGTAATTGCCATACTTAAAAGCTGTGAATTTTTCACAGTTTTTTATGTAAAAATTCACAAGTTTTTGTGCGTAAATACTCACTACAGAAAACAAAATCTAATCTAAAATAGGCTTAAGATTAAACAGTCGGCGGACTTTAAGCGCGGGGTATGTATTATGGGTATGTTTGATGGAAGTTGCAGGTACTGTAGTAAGTCTCTTTCTGATTATAGCAGTATAAAGTATTCAAGAATGCCACCAAGTTTTTCAGGACAAACTAAACCTTGGAATTATTGTTCTAAAGATTGTTACGATAAGGGAAAAAGTGATTTTGACAAGCAATTTGGTTCAAGCTCTGCTTCCGGTGGAAATTCATTTGCAGCTGGGCTATGGGATGTCTTTGCTACATGGGTTTTAACGAAAGTTATACCTTTCGTTGCTCCGTATATTGGCTGGATAGGGGCTATTGCTCTTCCTTTCTTGTTTTACTACGACTTTGATTTGTCTATGGTTCCATTATGGGCAATGATTTTTTCATTTATTTTAGGAATGGGAATAGCTGTCGCTATTAAGCTTGTCCCTTTTCCAAAAAAGATTCAGAGATTCAGAAAATTCTTTTTGTGGCTACCTATAATAATTGTAATAGCAATGATTGTTATTTTAATAGCTATTATTGTCATTAAGAAATTTGTACTAAAATAAAAAGTTGTAAAAATATAATTCTTATAATTAAGGGGTATTTTATGAAACTTACAGGTCTTAGAAGGGCTGCAATAGTTCTTGCAGTTTTGGCATCGGGTGCGGTTTTGTTCTCTTGCGGAGGAAAAGGCAAGAAGCAGGACAGAAAGGAAGCAAAAGCTGCTGCGGAATCTGCCGAAGGAGAGGAGGCGGAGGAAGTTGTAGAAGTTAACATTGTGGATACAAAAGATCCAAATGCTGCAACAGACTTTATCTACGAGACAACGGTTGACGGTACGGGCGTAGTAATCCAGAGGTACATTGGTTCGCGCGGCAACGTAGTCATCCCGGAAGAAATAGAAGGGCTAAAGGTAAAAACCATTGGTAAAGATGCTTTTAACGACATCAAGAACATTGCGTCCGTGGTTTTGCCGTCTTCTGTAACATCAATAGAAGCGAGTGCTTTTTATGGCTGTTATGCTTCGGAAATTTCTTTGAGCAGCAGCCTTAAGACTATAGCAGGCCGGGCTTTCCAAAACTCAAAAGTAAAGGAAATTACAATTCCGTCTGGCTTTGAAAAATTCGTTGGCACGCATCAGTTTGCAGGTTCTGCGCTTTCCAAAGTAACGCTGCCTAATGGTATTACTTCCATTCCCGAAGGCTGCTTTTACAACACAAGGCTTTCTACCGTAGAAATTCCGGAAGGTGTTACATCAATTGGGGCAGAAGCCTTTTCAAGCTGCAACATTTCTTCTTTCAACATTCCTTCAAGTCTTAAGAGTACAGGTAATAAGGCATTTGCATACAATCCGCTAAAGGATGTTTCCATTGCAAGCCGCGATGCTGCGGTTGCTTACGGCTGGAATTCCTTTGCTGATTGCAACAGCTCGGGCACAATGAGCATTGCACTTAGAAAGAAGATTAACGCTTCTGGCTACAAGAATGTTTACTATACTGGTGGCATGAACTATCAGGGCGATATTTCCTGCTGCAAAGAAGCAGCTGCCCGCTAACTCTTTTTACAAAAGCCAGTAAAAACGTTACAAATAACAAGTAACAAGTTGGTTTTCCTCTAAAGAAGGAGAAAAATAGCAATACTTTTTTTAAAGAGGGTACGAAAATGAAGAGATTTATTTCAATTGCGATGGTTTTTGTAGCAGTTTTGTTGGTTGGTAGCAGTTTTGTTGCTTGTGCTAACGGTAGTAGTCCTAATTCAGATAGCAGTTATGATTCAGGTAGCAGTTATGATCCGGATCTTATTTTTTGTTTTCTTCCAGGCTCCGTTGACAATGTTGATTCTGCTATAAGTTGGTATCTTGAACCGATTAATGCACCTCCTTCGGTCGACAAGGCTGATACAGACTTTCCGTTTGAAACATATTATGGGAAGGACACTGAAATAATAAAAGATTTTATAAGGGATCAGCAAAACGAAGAAGGTTCAAAATATATTGTCATAGAATTTGAGGATGGAACAAATAAACTGTACGAACTTGAAATTACTGCAAATGATGTTTTGCTTAAAGCTACAGCAGAATCAGCAAGCTAAGCTGCAATAAGCTTTGAAAAACCTCGGATTATTTTCCGGGGTTTTTTAAGCTTTTAGCGAACTTTTTTACTTTCCACTAACTAAATTGCAAACATCAGTTAGCCTACAGCCTTAACCGGTTTCTTTTTTTTCCACTCCATGCACCTGCTATGGACTTTTAATCAAAACCATACTATAGTATAAGTATGGAAGATAGCAAAAAACATGAAATAAAACCTGTTGACCAACTTGTGTTTTCTGATGATTTTATGTTTGGCGCAGTTATGCGGGAGCCGGAAATTTGCAAAGGTGTTCTGGAGCGTCTTTTGCAAATAAAAATTGACCATGTCGAATATCCTGAATTACAAAAGGCAATAAGTCCATTTTACACAAGAAAAGGTGTAAGGCTTGATGTTTATGTTGCTGGATGTAATAAAGTTTTTGATGTGGAATGTCAGTCATACAAGGTTGAAAGTATCGGAAAGCGAATAAGGTACTATCAAAGTATGTGTGATATAGACACCCTTATGAAAGGGGCTGCATATTCCGAGCTGAAAGAGAGTTTTATAATTTTTATTTGTCTTGATGACCCGTTTTGTGCAAATCTTCCTGTATATACATTTGAACGCAGGTGCAAGGAAAATGAAGCTGTTGTTCTTGGAGATTTTACTCATCATGTGATTTTCAATGCGGCTGCTTATGAAAATGAGAAAAATCCCGAAATAAAGGATTTTCTTTCATTCGTAAAGAATAACAAGGCAGAATCAGACTTTACAAGGGGGATTGCAAATATGGTGCAGACAAAGAAATTTGAACAATCGTTTGTAAACGAGTATCTTGCATGGAATCTCCACGATCAGGATGTGGAACGAAGAAGCAAACTTGAAGCCTATATTGACCTCGTAAAAGATGGATTACTCTCATTAAAGGATGCCGCCTTAAAGTTAGGTATGTCAGAAGATGCCCTTAAACAGCAAATTCAGTAGTCCTGCCATGCGTGCAATAAAGCTTACCGTCATCTGCTTTCTGGCACTTGCGCTTAACTTCCTCTCCGTCTTTGTTTTTTATGAAACGCTTAGGCTTCCGCTTTTTATGGACACAATCTTTACGCTGGCGGTGCTCTTTTATGCAGGTCTTTTACCGGCGCTTTTTGTTCAGATTTCATACAACATCATAAATTCGCTTATATGGATGTTCAAAACCGGTTCTTTTGACGTCTTTATGATGATGTACACAATCTGCGGAATTCTGATTGTAGTTTCAAGCTGGATTGTTGCCAGGCACAAGGACGAATTTGAAATTAGCCCCTTTGTTACGCTGCTCTATCTTGTCCTTATAGCGATGATTTCTTCCGCATGTTCTGTACTTGCGGGCGGCATAATCGACTACTTCCACATAAAATGCCGTAATATCCCTGATATGATGAGCCCCATCAAGAAATTTACCGATGCCTTTTTGCGGCAAAGGTTCAGCCTCTTTCTTTCCTGCATACTCGCCCAAGTTCCGGTCTCTTTTGCGGACAGGCTTATTGCAACCATCGCGGGTTGGGGCATATACAAGATTATGAAGCGGACACTGTGAATTTTTCACAGTTTTTTATGTAAATTTTCACAAGTTTTTGTGCGTTCCTACTCACTACAAGTTTTTTTGCTTCTGTTATAATTTTATCATCCTGCTATCCTTGAGTAACCCGTCATTTTCTGCGGTGGCAAATTTTCTGCGGTTGTGATAAACTTGCTTTGGGTTGCAGTGATTTAATATGATGGATAAAACACAGGAAATTGCAGAACTAGAAAGCATTCTGCACAATTACACAGTTTTCTTCCTCGTGATTGATGTGCTGTTTTTCGCGTTGCTTTTTTGCGCCGTGATTTTCCTCATCAAATTCATCAAGGACAAAAAGAACCTTCATGCCTCGAACGAATACATATCGTATACGATTCGGGGGCAGGAGGAAGAAAGAAGCCGTATTGCCCGGGAACTTCACGACACTGTGGCTCAGGACTTGCGTTACTGCAAAAGCCTTTCCGAAAAGAAGAATGCCAGTGAACTGCTGCCCCAAATTTCATCCATACTGGGAGCGACAATTCAGCAGGTAAGGGCAATGAGCTACAATCTGGTTCCGCCGGATATAACTCAAAACGACCTTGCCGCAAACCTTATGAGCCTTTGCGCGGAGTGTGCAGAAAAGAGCGGGATAGAATTCCGCTTTACGCTTATAGACGGAACGGACACTTCTTTTCTAACTGCGGACGAAGGGCTTAACCTTTACAGAATTGTGCAGGAAGCTCTTACCAACATTCTTAAGCATGCGGAAGCAAGTGAAGCTACCGTAATGCTTAGGAACGGAAGCGGAAGCGAAGAAGACGGACTTTACATTTTTATTACGGACGACGGAAAAGGCTTTGAACCAAAAAGCAACATCCTCCTTGCAACAGGGCAGAAGCATTTTGGTCTTTCGGGAATGGAAAGGCGGGCTGCATTAATAGGTGCAAAAATAACCATAAACTCTGCAAAGGGTGACGGAACTCAAATAAGCATTATGAAAAAGAATAGTGCTATACATAATGTAAGTAGAGGGGGGGTAAATGGTATCATTCTTTGTTATAGAAGACCACAGCCTTACCAACTTGGGAATAAGGCAGCTTCTTATGGAGCAAAGCGGTTTTGAATGCATGGGCTTTGCTTTTAAAACGGACGAGGCTATGCAAAAGCTTTCGGAGCTTTCAGAAACAAATAAGATTCCTCAAATCCTCATACTGGATTTATTCTTGGGTGAAGAAAGCGGAATAGACATTATGCGCGAAGTTTGCAAAAAATTTCCTTCTATAAAAATACTGGTCTATTCAATGTTTGCCAAACCCGGAATTGTCTCTATTGCCCTGGAAAACGGAGCTAAGGGTTTTGTCTCAAAATCTGCCCCTGAACCTGAACTTCTGAACGCAATAAAAATTGTTCTTGGCGGCGAAAGTTATGTGCAGCAGAATCTTGTTCCCTCACTTTTTACCTACAGAACCATGCTGGACAGTTTTACAAAGCAGGAGCAGAACATCTTTAAGCTGATTCTGGAGCGCAAGAGTAAGTCACAGATTGCAGACGAACTGAACATAGTAAGCCGTTCTCTAGAAAACTATCTCTCGCGCATCTATTCAAAAACCGGCTGCAATGGCCACGAAGAACTTATCCGCAGGTTTGGGGAATAAGGCATCGGAAGTTAGAAGAACTCGACTTTGTATTTGCTTCTCACTGCATAGTCAT